>JBEQAI010000211.1:0-6301 GCA_041640415.1 Ammoniphilus sp.
AGATTGACTTTGGGCAAAAGCCCAAGTTTATAAAAAAACCATTTATAGAAAGTAAGAATAGGACTAGCTATGGATCAGTAAAATCGATATAAGACGGCACTCATGCTTTCGACAATGTAAACCTGGGGAGGTGAAGCGTTATGGGCTTTTTTGATAACCATGGATTGAATTACAGACAAAAAAAGGGGGCTGAAAAAGGAAAAGGTGATTTATGGGGCATTCAGGCTGCCTATGAGGAAGCAAAGATACCAACAAAAGAATTCAAGGAGGAGATTGTTAATTCCCTAGAAAAAGGGCTTCGAGGAGCAGAATCCATTAAGGACCGCAGCATCTCTTGCTTTACCCGCGAACAAAGACCATCTTACGCAGGAATTGCCACCTTCCTAAAAACACCGTTCCTTGAGGATGTTAATCAAGTAGGGGACTATGATGTCGCTTTTGTTGGGGTTCCCTTCGACATTGGAACCACTTATAGACCCGGACCACGCTTTGGGCCTGAAGCCATGAGAAGAATTTCTAAGTTATATACCCCTTATAACTATGAATGGAACGTAGACCTGGCTGAATCCCTGAAGATGTGTGACCTGGGCGATGTGTTTACCATTGCCAATATCGAGAAGAGCTTCGATCAGATTACCAAAGCGGTATCCCACGTGTTCAGCAAGGGGACAATGCCTATCATCCTGGGAGGAGACCATGCCATCGGGTACCCCTGCCTTCGGGCCATCGCAGAAAACATCGATGGTAAAGTAGGCATCATTCATATGGATCGTCATTTGGATCTTCAAGAAACCGACATGGATGAACGGATGCATACCACCCCTTGGTTCCATGCGACCAACATTCCGAACGCTCCCCCTGCTAACCTCGTCCAGGTTGGAATAGGCGGATGGCAAGTGCCTAGACCAGCAGTGAAGCAAGTGAGGGAACGCGGAACAACAGTCATCACCATTGGAGATGTTGAACGCCTGGGTATAGACAAAGTAGCCGAAATTGCACTTGAAACCGCTTGGAAAGGAGCAAAGGCGGTCTACTTAAGTGTCGATATTGATAGCTTTGACGCCGGATTTGTTCCGGGCACTGGTTGGCCGGAGCCGGGCGGCTTCTTGCCAAGAGAAGGGCTGAAGTTCCTGGAGCATGTGACGAAGGAAGGCGTATGTGCCATGGAAGTCGTAGAGGTTTCACCGCCTTATGATGTGAGCGATATTACGGCATTACTCGCCACGCGTGTTATTAGCGATGTCATGGCGAATATGGTCCGGCATGGAAAACTAGGCGGCAAGAAAAAAATGAAGTAATGGAGGTAACACCTCATGCATATTCCTGACGGATTCTTAAGTGCACCAGTCTGGATGTCACTGGCTGCGGTTTCCGCTGCGGGAATCGCTGTAGCTATAAAAAAAACAAGGCTAGAAGAGGACCAGTCACAAATCCCTCTTATCGGGGTTACGACTGCCTTCATTTTTGCCGCCCAAATGATTAACTTCCCCGTGGCCGGAGCAACCTCCGGCCATCTGGCGGGAGGAACTCTTGCAGCGATTCTTTTCGGTCCATGGACAGCCATGCTCATTATGACCGCAGTGATTATGATCCAAGGCTTGTTTTTTCAAGATGGCGGGATTACCGCTATGGGAGCCAATCTGTTTAACGTGGCCCTAGTTGCGCCTTGGGTCGGGTACGGCATCTACCGCATATTCCAAAAGTGGAAGAGCATCCAGCCCGTCTCCATTTTTGTTGCTTCGTGGATTTCCGTAACGGCAACGGCAGCTCTGGTTGCCATTCAACTTTATCTCTCAGGCATTGTGCCATTGGGATTGGCCATGAAAGCCATGCTTACTTGGCACGCCATTATTGGAATTGGGGAAGGGATTATCACAGTCGTTGTATTGCGCTACCTGATGGAGCGCCAAGGTCAGGACCATAATGCGCTTGCGACTACTGAAGCCAAGGTGGTGGAGAAATGAATAAAAAAACTAAAATCCTACTAGCTGTAACTATAGTTCTCGTTTTATTCATCGCTCCTTTTGCCCCCCATCAACTCGATGGACTAGAACGAGTCGCACATGACCTTGGCTTTACTGACAAAGAATTAGAACCAATGTATGAGATTTTTCCCGACTATCATATTCCCCTGATAGAGAATGATTGGTTGGGGCACGCCTTACCAGGGATTGTAGGTCTTCTGCTTTGTTTAGCCGTTGTCTGGGGATACGCCCGGATAGGAACGATTTTGCGGAACGTGAGAAAGAGGGAACAGAATTAATGGTCGGGCAGTTCTTCGACGTCTCGGAAGGGAAGGCCAAGCGCAAGATTATCGAGTCTGATCCTAAGCGCGTGATTGGCCTTCTTATTCTGCTTGCACTCTCGGCCTCGTTTAATCATCCCATCATTCTGGCAGGTCTCGGGCTTGTGGTTCTCAGCTTATGTCTATGGGCTGGCATCTCATGGCGTTATGCATGCCTTCGATTGCTGCTTCTTATTCCTTTCGGGCTAGGAGCGATCGTGCTGCTGCCATTTGCGATAGATGGAACAGTCATCTCGAGCATTCTTGGCTTTTCCATCTCGCTAGAGGGAGTGCTTCTCGCCACTCGATTGATTGTCAAGCTAGTCATATGTCATTTTCTTATTTGCTTGATGCTGTCCACTACACCTTTTACGGCTTTGCTAAGAGCTTTAATTCGGATCGGCATCCCTTCCGTTATCGTGGAAATCATGCTTTTTACCCTTCGATACCTAGCGGTTTTGTTTGAAGAAATTGAAAGAATGATTCTAGCTCAGCAATCAAGAGGGTTAACCATTGCGAGTTTTGCATCGTGGAGCTCTTATAAGCGATGCGGTGAATTGCTAGGCGTACTTCTGATTCGTTCCTATGAACGAAGCGGACGCATTTATCAGGCTATGTTAGCAAGAGGCTATGGCTCTATAACCATGCAAGAAGGAGAAGTTGCTCATGAACGCCATTCGAATCGAAAATCTTTCTTACCAGTATCCGGACAAAACGAAAGCGATTGATCGTCTGTCTATAGAGATTCCTATTGGCTCTAAGGTAGCCCTGCTCGGGCCCAACGGAGCGGGAAAATCTACGCTGATGCACCATCTGAATGGAATTAAACTTCCGCAGCAAGGCACAATCGAAATTATGGGATTGCCCTTGAATAACAAAACGGTAAAGCAAATCCGCCAAAAAGTAGGACTGGTCTTTCAAGATCCCGATGACCAAGTTTTCTCCGCTACGGTATGGGAAGATGTTCAATTCGGGCCCCGTTACCTTGGCTTGTCTGAAGAGGAAATTGAAGAGCGCTGCAATATGGCGTTAGGCTCTGTAGGGATGCTTGAATATCGTTCCAAGCCCCCCTATCACCTCAGCTACGGTCAGAAGAAAAGGGTAGCCATCGCAGGAATCCTGGCCATGAAGCCGGACATTGTCGTTCTGGATGAACCCATGTCCTATCTGGACCCAAGCGGCCAGGATGAGCTGGCCTACCTGTTGAAGAGCCTCAACTACTTTGGGAAAACGATTATCGTATCCACTCATGACGTGGACTTTGCAGCCGCATGGGCGGATCAAGTGATCCTCCTGAGGGATGGTAAGCTACTAGTAACGGGTGAACCTGATTTGCTGGTAGACCCACAATGGATTCAAGAAGCGAAACTTCATCTTCCAAGAATCGCCAGGCTGTTTTATATGCTGCCGCCGTTTAAGGATAAGAAATTGCCCAAGAACGAGCTTGAAGCCTCTCGGCTGCTCTACGAAATCTTGGAGCCAGAGGCGGAAGAAGATCGACTGGAAAAAAAGGGGTAGCATTAAGCTACTGTCCAAGCAAAGTGGCATGCGGGGCATAAACTGATAGGAAAGCAGAATTTGACCGAAAGGAGAATGTTCATGCATCCTATGCCTGTTGACCCGCAGCATGCCTCTCTATATCGAGGAAAAGTGGCTTTCGTTATCCTTCGTGATGGCTCCCGTTATTTTGGAAGAATTGAAGAGGTGAAAAATGATTCGGTGATGATAAGGCCTGACTCGACTCCACATCGGCAACCCTATACGCTTGTTGGCTTTCCCGGATGGAACATTGGAGCTGGCCCGGGTCCTTTATTTGAACTGGCTATGGGGATGATTGGAAAACTCTTTATCTTCAGCTAAATAAAATCTACATTAACTTCATGGTACTGATCTTCGGTCGCCAGCTTTTTCATTCGAACTTGAAGAATTCCGTCCTTGAATACCGCCTTGGAGTTCCTGGGGATCACGGGAAAAGGAAGCTTTACAACATGCTTTTGCTGATCTGGAAAGCCTCCAATCTTAATGCTTTGGCTGTTCACAAAAACCATCAGCTGGTAAGGATCCACCCCTTCTGGGATATACACCTTTGCAATCACATGATGAAGAGTATCCATGACGTCTGATCGGAGTCCTGGCCCTATATTGCTGAATCCGTTTCCTTGGGCAAATCCACCTTTGAACACCGAGTCCATCGTATTCTTGATGTATTGTTCAATCGATCCGACGTCTGAAGCTCCACCCATAGGCTGCATGTTGGGGAAGTTATTTTTGAATATCTCCTCAAAGTTTTTCCAGCTTGATTCAAAATGGTTATCCCATTCTTCCTTCACTTTACATATCCTCCTCTTTACTGTCCGTTCGCTTCAGGTCCTTGCTCCATATCATTGAGGACTACATCTTCTCCTTCCTCTGCTTCTCCCATCCACTTCTTCAATTCTTCTGGGTCAGATAAGGCAGTCATCCCGATGTTTAGCGTCCCGCTTAGCTCCTCTACCGTCAGTTCCTGGATTTTATAATTAATGTTTTCAATCGTAATCGGCTTAATTTTTTCGACTTTTTCCTTTAATTCTTCGTTTTGCTTCTCTAGCTGCTCGATCCGCTCTTCTAATTGCTTTAGGAGATTAGGATTATGGTAAGGATAAGGCACTTGATGCATAGCTTTCACCTCCTTAATAAAGGTAATTAAAGCGATAAGGCCTACATAAAAATAGATATGTGGAAGGCAAGAGGGAGGTGCGTAAATGAGTCAGAATGATCTTGAGGCCTGGAAAAAGATGGCTGAACAACTACTGGGGAAAAATTTCTTTCTTGATCTGGCTGAAGATCTAAAACAGGATGGTCCGCTTTACAATCTATATACCGACAACCAGAAGTATACGATCTTGCTTGACCTTCCCCATAAGGGAGGTCCCCCTCAGCTGCGAGTGAGCTGCAAGCCTAAGGAGGTGATTATTGAAGGGAATATTCCTTTAATTATGGAGGGGATGCAGCCCCTGGTCTCTCAACTAGTCAGCGGAACCTTTAGTAAAGTCATTCCCTTGCCTGAGCCTATCATTGCCAGTCAAATGAAATATGAGTACAGGAATGGCATATTACAGATTGAGCTGCCCAGATGGCTCGATCAAGATGGATAATCCAGTTTTATACTTGTGCTTGAGGCTGATCAATAAGATCCGGATCAATGTGGATATTTTTATTGAAGTTGTTCGCCGGACTGTAAAAGGCATCCCCCATTAAAGCCTGCCCGATGTTGGCCTTAACATTGGCTTGATGACCTTTATGGATGACGTTGCCGAAGTTAATAGAAGCGTTGTTCGAAACATTGTTCACCCGAACGTTAAAAATGTTATTAATGTGAGTCATTGCAACCATCCTTTGTCACGTTTGGTTTATCATATGCCCAAGATTTGCTGGAGTGACAGCATACTTTCCATCGACACAAATAAAAGGAGGCTGATCGTTTTGAGTACGTACATTGCCAAAAAAGGAGACACGATTTGGGAGCTGGCGGAAAGATTGCGCGTTGACCTAAGATCGCTAGTCAACCTGAACCCGCATATCCGCGATCCAGATGACATCCCAGCAGGAACCAAAGTTAATTTGCCGACCGTTGCCTATCCCGGCATCCCGTTAGTTCATCCAGGCGATCCTTATGCTGTCCATCCGTATGGTGCAACTCCTGTGCCTGCGTATCCCGCAATGACCTCTCCCTATCAAGTTCCAGCCACTCCTTATTCAGCAGCACCTCAACCCCACCCTCAAGCCCATTTTCCTGTTCAAGCACCCTTAGCTAACGCACCTGTTCCGCCTCCAGCAGCGCCACAAGGCCAGCCAAAGCTTCCAGATAAAAAACCAAAGGGTTAAAGGTATGAAAAGGGCAGCTCATATGAGGAGGCCGCTGAAAAAGTCCTCTGAAAGTTAAAAAAGGTGTATTCCCTCAATTTCTGAGGTGAATACACCTATTTTTCTGTATAATTAAAGTATCAATTCAATATGGGTGGGTAAACAATGATCCAA
>JBEQAI010000212.1:0-6290 GCA_041640415.1 Ammoniphilus sp.
AGCACATCCATCACCCCACCGCAGATTCCGCCATCCTCATAAAACAGGCCTGTTGTTAAATCTACCCGATGCTGAACCGCTTTTCCCGTCTCCATGACCTCATAAGCGCGCTCAATCACCTCAGCTTCTCCGCAACCTCCCCCGATGGTTCCCAGAAGCCTGCCTTCTTCCCAAATCACCATTTTGGTCCCAGCTTTCCTGGGGACGGAACCCTTGGTTCGGATAACCGTGGCCAGGGCAGCCGGTTCCCCCCGAGCTTGGATTTCAAGGATTTTCTCCAGCCATTCGATTTCCTTCATAACTGCCTTCGCCCTCCTCCACTACAAATCACGAAGAGATCGTCCGCTCTTGCCGTTTTTGAGCTTCAAGATTTCTGCAAACACACTAACGCTAATTTCCTCCGGTGTCTCTGCACCTAGATCGAGCCCAATCGGGGCATGCACATTATCCCATAATGGGGTCTGACTCCTGACACCCGAGATTCGCCTTTTGCTCCCGATCATTCCGAGATAAGCCGGCTTCTGTTCTTTTTGAAGCAGCTGCTGCAGAATCAGAATATCGAATTTATGTCCCCGCGTTAAAAGAAGAATGTAGGTATGGGGGGTAGGCGTCAGCTGCGCAAAAAAATCACAAAACGGCTGACAGACCACCTCATCCGCTTCCGGAAATCGCTCCTTCGAGGCATACGGCGCTCGGTCATCCACCACGGTAACGTGGAAGCCCAGCCATTTTCCCATTCGGCTGATCGGTTCCGCAACATGCCCTGCCCCAGCAACAACAAGACGATCCTGAGGGTGAATCACTTCCACGAAGCATTCTACATCCCCCTTCTCCAGGGAGACGCTGATCGTTTTGTTCTTCCCACGAAGCAATAAAGGCATAACCGCCTGCTGAATCAGATAATACTCGGGATCTTCGCTGGATTCCCCTTCCCCACACGTGATTAAATATCGTTGCCCGACCTTCTCTTGTTCCTGTGGATGTCGAGTAATTGTGACTACCGCTGCTGCATTTCCTTGTTCGATCTCGGCTTTTAACCGATTGACGAGTTCAGTACGAATCATGTTTTTTCTCCTTCATCGGACTCAAACACCCATTATGGATGGCTGGCAGGTGAAAAAAGCGACGCTTAAGAATGGCAGCTCAGTCGGCTGGAATGGTCGAGGGAAACAGGTCCCTGATGGGTAATGCAAACCCCTAAACAAAAATCGGTTTTGTACCATACTATGATTTTTTAGCCGGAATTATTTCATGGTGTTTTATGAACGCGGCTTTGAGGGCTTGATTGGATCCAGGTACGACAAGAGGACTTCATTGCGAAGTTTGATTCACTCAACACGCACCCTCAGCTCAAATCAAGGCATCATAGAAGCCTTATGATTCACTCAACACGCACCCTCTGACCAAATCAAGGCATCATCGAAGCCCTATGATTCACTCAACACTAACCCTCAGCCAGATCAAGGCATCATCGAAGCCCTATGATTCACTCAACACTAACCCTCAGCCAATCAAGGCATCATCGAAGCCTTATGCCCCCCAACAAACTCCATACATCTCCTAATCTAGATCCCTTTTTCCCTTTGATCCGAAACAATTGTTAGTCTGAAACGTACTAAAGATATAACCCCCTTCGGAGGTCAACATGTACCGGAAGTTTAAATGGGCAGCAGCTATGACGTTTACCCTCTACTTTTTGATTACAGTCCTATCCCTAATTGTTAAGAAACAAATAGAAACTAGCCTTGTGAGCAAGTTGGGCTTTGCTATGAGTTTACTTCTCATCCTAACCAGGCTCCCCATGCGTAAATTCCTATTCTACGGCAGCCGTCCTATCGCTCCCAACTGGTTACCGCCTGACGAGCATCTCTATCACAAATTAGAGCGAGACTACAATGTAGTCCATGAGGATAAAAGCAAACACCATCGGAGGATCACCTTCCTTGCGGGGATCCTATCTTTCGGTATTGCCTACCTTCTTCACTTTATCTCAGATTAAAAGGAGATCTTTTATGAAAAAAGTGTGGATTCCCCTCTTAACCGGATGCGTATTAACGTTATTTTTGATCATCTGGTTTCCAATGAAACTATTCACTGTAGCCACTAGTTTGTTCCTACTTGCTCTGTTTGGCTTTGGCGGATCTTTAGGTGTGCATACACGAACGAATTTTACGATGAGTCATCTTCCACGAGAAGAGATCAAGCACTTCAGATCAGAAGAGGAGGAGGATCAGGAAGAAGCAAAATTGTATAAAAGTCTCTTTCTTGTCTCATTGCCTCCTCTACTCTATTCTCTTATACTGTATATCCTTTAATGGGGAGTGGGAGAAGCTTCGTCAGTTTATTCACCATGTTTCTTAACCGTTAGAACGATCATTTACCTCCTAATTTTGTAACACCTAATCCTAACTCGTAAGAGGAGAAACCCATGAAAATCTGCTCGAATTGTAAAAGTGATGTTATTGAGGTGAATCAAAGAATCGCCCTCAAAGTCATTCTTATCTTGCTACTCATCTTTTTGGTTCCCTACGGTTTATTCCTTGTTTGGGTTCCCTTCCTGATCCCCTCTATATACACGTGCAAATTGTGCGGCTCCGAGAAGGAACCTGTGGATATCGATTGGCGGGAATATGAAGAAAACAAAGAAGAATAATCTACGCCTCTACAAAGAAAAGAGAAATGAATTAGAACGTAATCTGCAACAATGGCAAAATAACGAAGGGTATGATGAAAAGGATTTACCACTTGAAAAGGATGTTAAGGAATTATCTTATGTCGATGAAAATGACAAGAAAAGTTGATAGAAAGTAAAGAGATTCGAACCATCTGGCTCGAATCTCCCATTACACTAACCTAGCTTTCGAATAGCATTCTTCACGGTCGCGACTATAAACTCCAAATCTTCATCCGTACAAGACAGCGGCGGAGAAAGCGTCAGCACATTGTTAAATCCTGCAACGGTGTCCCCATTCTTACCGATGATGAGTCCATTGGCTTTGCACTCACCGATCACCTGTCCGACCATCGAGAGAGGGGCTGGCGCCTTGGTCTCCTTATCCTCGACCAGCTCGATTCCCATAAGGAACCCAAAATGGCGAATATCCCCCACATGAGGATGGTCCTCGATGTCTCTCATCTCTTCGCGCAGACGGTCCCCAAGCACCCTCGCCCGCTCGATCAGATTTTCCTTTTCCAAGATCTCTAAATTCTTCAGCGCGAGAGCACAAGCAGCGGGATTTCCTCCAAAGGTATTCACGTGGCGGAAGTGCGCGTAATCCGCTTGTTCCTTGAACGATTCGTAGATATCTTTTCGAACCGCTGTGGCGGATAAAGGCAAATAGCCGCTGGTCAAGCCCTTTGCCATGGTGACGATATCCGGTTTGATGCCAAAATTCATATGGCCAAACTCTTTTCCCGTTCTTCCGAACCCGCAGATTACCTCATCGATGATGAGAAGCACGCCATGCTTTTGGCAGATTTCCTGAACCTTTTGCATATAAACCGGATGAGGGACAAACACTCCCCCTCCCGTAATCGCAGGTTCCATGATCACGCCGGCCATCGTTTCTTTCCCTTCCCAAATAATCGTTTCCTCAATCTCTTGGGCGCATAGCAGGTTAAACTCCTCGACGCTCATGCCCGCTGGGCGGCGGTAGCTGTCTGGCGGACGGACATGGACGAATCCTCCTCCGAGCGGTTCATACTTGTATTTCCGCTGCGCTTGACCGGTTGCCGCTAAAGCTCCCATCGAGTTGCCATGATAGGCGCGATAGCGCGAAAGAAATTTGTATCGATTCGGCTGTCCATCTTGCTGATGGTATTGGCGGGCAATTTTAAATGCCACCTCATTGGCGTCTGAACCGCTGTTGGAGAAGAAAATGACATACTCGCCTTTTAGCCATTCATTAAGTTTTTCGGCTAATTGAATGGCAGGAAGATGACTTTGCGTTAAAGGAAAATAAGCCATCGTCTTCAGCTGTTCATAGGCAGCTTGCGCCAGCTCCTCTCGCCCATACCCCACGTTGACGCACCATAGGCCTGACATCCCATCAAGGTATTTGCGTCCTTCTGTATCCGTGACCCAGGAGCCTTGAGCTTCCTTCACCACCAAAGGCGGAACCTTTTCATTATAGGGAGAAATGTGATGCCAAAGATATTTTCGATCCTTTTCCAGCATTTCCTCGGTGAACCCCTTCAACATGGACATGAATCCAGCCCCCTTTGGCTTAATACCTTGCGGTCAGCATTTTCTTGCGTGTATAAAATTCCACCCCATCTCGTCCGTTGGCATGAAGATCTCCGTAGAAGGATTTCTTATATCCGGAGAAAGGGAAAAACGCCATTGGTGCAGGAACACCCAGATTGACCCCAAGCATTCCGGCGTCGATATCTTCTCGGAACTGCCGAATCGCTTTGGCACTATCCGTATAAATGCACGCCCCATTGGCAAACTCCGATTGATTGGTAATGGCAATGGCTTCATCTAGATCCTTGGCACGGACCACCGAGAGCACAGGAGCAAAAATTTCATCGGTCCAGATTTTCATTCCCGGCTTCACCTGGTCAAACAGCGTAGGGCCGACAAAGTAACCCGCTCCGCTCACCGCTGCATCTTTTCGGCCGTCGCGAACCAGTAAGGCTCCTTCCTTTTCGCCTTGCTCAATGTACCCAATCGTACGCTCTTTGCTTGCTTGGCGGATCACCGGTCCAAGGAACACGCCTTCGTCCAAGCCATTGCCAATCCTTATCTGATCGGCTGCTGCTGCCAAGCGGTTGACCACCTCATCGCCAATGTCACCAACAGCGACGACCACCGAACAAGCCATGCACCGCTCGCCAGCCGAGCCATATGCAGCATTGATTATATTAGTAACTGCATGATCCAAGTCTGCATCCGGCATCACGATGGAATGGTTTTTCGCCCCCGCAAGCGCTTGCACCCGTTTGCCATGGGCCGCTGCCGTCTTGTAGACATACTCGGCTACCGGTTGAGACCCGACAAAAGACACGGCCTTAATCTCTTTATGTTCCAAAAGTCCGTTCACCACGTCATGTGCCCCATGAACAATATTGAGCACGCCGGCTGGCAGTCCCGATTGCGTCATCAGTTCGGCTAAGCGATTCGCCAACAGCGGGGTCCGTTCGGACGGCTTCAGAACAAACGTATTGCCGCACGCAATCGCCAAAGGAAACATCCAGCAGGGCACCATCATGGGAAAGTTAAAAGGCGTAATGCCGCCCACAACCCCAAGCGGATAACGATACATGCCCGACTCCACGCCAGAGGCAATGTCAGGAAGCTGCTGACCCATCATCAGCGTCGGTGCTCCTGCGGCAAATTCCACGCATTCGATGCCGCGCTGCACTTCACCGTAGGCTTCTTCAAAGCTTTTCCCGTTCTCAATCGTAATGAGGCGAGCTAACTCCTCCCAATTTTCCATGAGCAGCTGCTGATAGGCGAATAAAACCCGTGCACGCCTGGGGACCGCGGTTTTTCTCCACGAGTCAAAAGCTTTCTTCGCAGCCAAAACAGCCTGATCCAATTCTTCTCGAGTCGACATGGGAACAAGCGCAATTACTTCCCCTGTGGCCGGATTGGGCACTTCCTCGTACCGAGATTCAGACTCGATCCATTCGCCGTTAATAAAGTTTTTAACTTTTTGCACCGCTTAGCCCCCTCATCTTAAATTTACAATTGAATTAATATTGCAAATTTGCTTTGATAGAGATAACTATACTGCTTACGTGACGAGAATTCATTAGACAGAGTGTAAGAAAATACCCATCATTTCTTTTACCCTTAAGGAGAGAAGGCGTCATGCAAACTGCATTATCTTTAGACGTTGGCGAGGTACTGAAACGGCCCATTTTCAAGAAGGCCAAGCTCGTTGCGGGTCATAAGGGGTTGAAACGCCGTGTTCGGTGGGTTCATGTCTTGGAGACTACAGAGGTCGAAACCTTGATCCACGGGGAAGAAATGATCCTAACCACTGGGATCGGCTTTTCGTTCGATACCAGGTCCTGTCTGGCCTACTTGAGGGAATTAATCGACTCCAACGCCTCGTGCCTATGTGTTGAGATGGGAAAATATTTTCAAGAAGTTCCACAAGAAATGATAGACATGGCCAACGAATTCCACTTCCCTATTATTATTTTCCAAGAAGTCGTTCGGTTTGTTGATATAACCCAAGATTTACATTCTTCTCTCATTCATCAGCATGTACAAAGGCTTCATGACTTAGAGAAGATATCAAGAGAATTTCATCGACTCACCTTAAGCTCCCAAGGCA
>JBEQAI010000213.1:0-6265 GCA_041640415.1 Ammoniphilus sp.
GTACGCAAAGTTAAACAGATCTTAGAGCATTATCGCCCAGATACTCGCTTCCATATCGGGAAAAGACAAGACGTCTCTCAAGCGAGTAGCAGAAAGCCACTCCTTCTAGGGGTAGCCACGGTTCTGATCCTCTTAGTTGCTGGCGTATTTTGGCTATCGCAAGGAGAATCGAAACATGCTGCTTCATCCGCTACGCTAGGAATAAATCCCACCGAATTTACGCAAAATTGGAATAGAATCGGAAAGCAAATCGCTTCCTCTCACCCCATACCTAAGTTGGTTATTGTCGAAAAAGATCAATTTCGGTCATTTACGCACTATTTTTCGGATGATATGAAAATGGTCGGAATCCTAGGTAAGGATGGCAAACTCCAAAAAATCATGATGCTGGGGCAAGACGACGGTTCGGTTCCCGAGCTAATCGAACAAACGATCTCCACCGTGCAACCCCATTTAGATCAGACTCATAAAACCCAACTAATAAAAGAATTGGGGATTTACGCTCCAGATGACTTGAAACAGGATCGTCAGATTGTTGACACGGGAATCCGGTATTCCATCACCTACTCCGATAAAATCGGAATGATTTTTGAGGCAGCGGCTATTAGCAATTAACGGAAGATAGGTTTAACGCCCCTTCTGAAAATCGTCGATTTATGATATAATTCCTTAATAAAGTCGAAGGGAGAGGATGCGCTTGCATACGTATTACTGCCTTGTCTGCGGGAAGTTAAAGCAAGGTGATGTCCGTCGGATTGAGTTAAATGTATGTGAAGATTGTTCTCCCCCCGAATCGGAAGAGGAAGTCCACCCCCATCCCGCCTAGGGTGGGGCATTTTCTCTTACATATTGAACTAGTAGAAAGGAAACGTGCTCGCTTATGTCCACCCTCTTTGGATCATTTATGGTGATCTGGATGTTAATTCTAATCTCGCTTTTTTTTATTGGCGGCTATTTCATGTTCCGCAAATTCTTGAAGTCTATGCCGAAGGCTGACGGCAAATCGGACCTAGACTGGCAAGACTATTATATAGATCAAACCCGGGCACTTTGGGATGATCGGACGCTCCAGCTTCTAGATGAACTGGTTGAGCCTGTCCCTACTCTCTTCCGGGATGTGGCTAAACGATCAATCGCAGGAAAAATCGGCCAGCTCGCTCTCGAGGCCAAAGCCAAGCAGATTAATCAAGATCTTGTGATCAAAGGCTATATTCTGGCCACACCGGCTCGAGATCATAAGTGGCTTGTTGCCCGACTAAAAGAAAAGAAAATTGATTTCTCCCCCTATAAAGAGCATTTAAAAATTAAAGTACAAGAATGACCCCAGAATTGGGGTCATTTTTTCTTTTGGTTAATCAATTCACTGCTGATCAAATAAGGAAAAAAACCTAGAGCCTGCACTTGATTTCGGTAAGCTTTTTCAGCGATCTTCTCCATCTCCTGAATAGTTGGAGCTTCTAGTACATCCATCAAGTATTGTAAGTCCTCTACCACCTTTTGAACCCAAGGAGAGAGCTCCTGAAGCAGCGCTGTATTCTCCATGTGAAAAAGTTGTTGAGCGGAGCTTTGGTATTCTCTAACAACCTGTTTGAACTGCTCATGGGCAGTAGGGTCACTCGGCCACTTTCGTTGATGCTCAAGCCACCTCATCAGCAACTCGCTACCTGGCAAGGAAGAAATGGGGGACTGATTAAAACAATCACTAATTTTGGTAAACTCGGTTGCTAGCCTTTCCCCCACAATTTGTTCGGTCGCATAGCGGTAGCTTACCTGTGCATCGTAGGCCTTGGGATTCCACAGATAATGGGCAATGGTAATTAAGGGAATTAAGGACGCCTCGGCGTATTCCATCACATTCGCGATCAAACCGGAGGAATACAAATACAGTTGGGGATGCCGATTGATAAAAGGACCGATATGCATCTCATCCCGCATATTGGCGTCATTTACAGGATAATTGTCCCAGTATAATGCCTGATGGCTTGTTTGCTCGTAAAAGATGCGCGCCTCCCTTACATCAATTTCTGGCGAGCAAATTGTTCGTCCGGTCCAAAACAACTGGATATCTTCAGGCAGCGCATTCCCAAGGCGAGTGATATAATCTTCGTCTCCTTTACCAAAATACTGAGTAGGGCAGACAAGCAACTGGTTGAGAGGATTGAGATCTTTAAGCAAGCCGTATAGGTCTTGGGTAAGCTGTATATGGGCTTCTGCAAGATCCCCAAACCGGGTTCGATCTGCCTCATGCATCAAGGTGAGCGGGATATCGTCTAAAAACAAACCAAAATGGCGAACCCCGAGTTGGTATAGCTGCTTAAACTTCTGATATAAGGATTGAATATGCAAAGCTGAAGAGTACTCCATAGATAGGCCTGGGCTTACGGCAAAGACAAAATCAATATATACCTTTTGGCAATGTTGAATTAAAGAAGCTAATCGGGCAAGCTCCTCTGGAGGATAAAGCTCCGCCCACACCTCTCGATGGTAGCGATCATTTTTCGGGGCGTATACATAGGTGTTCATCTTTTGCCCAGAAAGAATATCAAGCGCCCGGATACGTTTTTCATGGGACCAGGGGGCTCCGTAGTAGCCTTCGACCCACCCTCTTCGTCCCATTCGAGGGAAATCAAGAACCCACCCTTCTTCTAAGGGTCTTTTAATGAGCTGGTTCCAGGTCTGGAAGGCATAAAAATAGCCGCGGTCCGAATTTGCTGTTATCCAGACCACTGCCTTCTTTTCCGAAATCTCTTTGATCTGAATAAAATACCCTTCCTCTTGGATTAAGTGTCTCTTCTCTTTTAGAAAGCCTTCATGTGGGGGTAGATGGTCTAGATAAACCTCCACTTCCATCTCTCCCGCTGTCAAGAAATTGCCGCACCACTCCTTCTTCCAACTACCGAGCGGATCTGAATAGTGGATCCTACTGATCGTCCCTAGAACTTTATTTTCGTTTAACTCGATCGGCCGAGGATATATATGAACCATGGTCACTACTACCTCCTATTCCTGTGGCTCCTCCATTTATGTTCCCCCAAAAAGGAAATAGGCCTCCATCGAAGAGATAGAGGCCTATTTGATTAGTCGTCCTGACGATTCGTAAAGATCCAAAGGTATTCAGCAAGCTGCAGAACAGACATGAGAGCAGCAGCAACGTAGGTGAGAGCAGCAGCGCCTAGTACGCGGTTGGCTCCTCGTTCTTCATGGTTTCGAATGATCCCCATTTTAATCATGAGATCCTTCGCCCGGGAACTAGCATTAAATTCGACAGGCAATGTAACTACCTGAAATATTACAGCCGCGCTAAACAAGATGATTCCTAGAAGCAATAGCCCCTGAATTTTGAAGAAGAAGCCTCCAAGCAACAGCAACGGTGCAATGCCGGATGAAAAATTGACAACAGGGAAAATGCGATGCCTAGCAACAAGCATAGGGTACTGAACTTTATCTTGTATGGCATGCCCGACCTCGTGACAAGCCACGGAAACCGCAGCGATGGAGTTGCTTCCATACACAGAGTCCGACAAACGAACCGCCTTAGCCAATGGATCATAGTGATCTGTCAGGTTTCCGGGAACATGCTGAACTGGGATATGTGACAGACCGTTCGCATCAAGTAGTCTTCGCGCCGCTTCTGCACCCGTCATTCCGGAAGAAATAGCTACATCATCATATTTCTTGAATGTGCCCTTTACGCGAAAGGAAGCCCATAAGCTTAATCCAAACGCTGCAAGAATCAGGATGGTAAACGGTGTAAAAAACATCAAGTATCCCTCCTCATGAAACTAAATAGGTAAGTTCTTCACTAACAAGTAATACGTCTAAAGATAGTAAGAGTTTCATCTTCACGAGAAAAAGAGGGCTTAATTGTGTTAGCCCTCTTCAACCTACTTGCGATTTAGCAATTGCCTAAAGTCTGCACCAAGATTTTTAACCGTCCTACCCTCCGACTCGATCGTGTCCCGATGCAATATAGCCACTTGCTCATACCAATCTGGATCAGAACCCACTTGGATTCGATAATCTGGCATGGCCGCTTTTAATTTTTGGATCACAAGTGCTTGAACTTCCTGCGGATTCGCATTTCCTGCGACTCGATAGCCCAATACGGCATCTTTTCCGTAAACCACAATAACAGGATCGGTAACCTCCGGAACCTCTTTGACAACCTCCTGCATCTTAAGAGAAGCAGAATGATTGAACTGTTGGACTTCTCGTGGGCGCGGCCTCTCAGTCTGGGTCGTTTGCGCTTTTTGCGTCTTGGCTTTTTTCTCATCCCCGCCTTTAGCCTGCTCTTTATTGCCACAGCCGATGGCCACAACAGCCAGCAAAAAAGACATGAGAATCAGTAGGATTCGTTGCATCAGCTATTTCCTCCTTATGTCTTTGGTATCTTTTAGTTTTTCATCGGATCTCCTTTCCTATGTAAAAAAACAAAAAACCCATTAGGCGAGTCACCAAATTTCGATACGCCAATATCATGTAATTGTGATAAAAAAGTGAGGTGAAGTTATGGCAGTAATCAAAGCTCGTGAAGAGGATGTTAGGCTTTTAGCGCGGCTAATGAGAGCTGAGGCTGAGGGTGAAGGCGAACAAGGTATGATGTTAGTAGGAAATGTCAGTGTCAACCGCGTTCGCAGTGCATGCCTTGATTTCAAGGACATACGAACGATTCCCCAAATGGTTTGGCAGAAGCCCGGCGGTTACGAAGCCGTCGATAAGCCTTATTTTTATCAAAAAGCAAGAGAAAGTGAGATCAGGCTGGCCCGTCGCATGATTAATGGAGACCGACTTCATCCAGGCGAGTTTAGTTTATGGTTCTTTAAGCCTGCGGGGAATTGTCCGCCTCGCTGGTGGAATCAATGGAACGTCGGAAGATACAAATCCCATTGTTTCTACAAGCCAAGCAATACAGATTGTCCTGAGGTCTATAATTATTAAGGAGTGAGCATTATGCAGGAGTTCGGTAGCGAAGAGTACACAACTATAAATAGCCGTCAAACGGCACCAGCAAGTCCCTATCCCATGTACGGGTATGGCATGGGTAACACCATGCCAGCAGCAGCTATGCCTTCCATGTATGGAACGAAACCATCTTTCCCTAGCTTCCCGGCTACTACAACGGGTTTTCCAGGAGCCCCTTTTTTCCCTCCCCAGCCAGCAGGCGCAACAATTCCTGGATTAACTACCGGGGCCCCTACCGGAGCACCCCCGATCCCAGGGATGCTACCGCTTGAGCAATCATTCGTCGAGAATATTTTGCGTCTAAACCGCGGAAAAATCGGTACCTTCTATTTTACTTATGAAAACAACAGTCAATGGAATGCGAAGGTGTTTAGAGGCCGAATCGAAGCAGCAGGTCGAGATCACCTCATCATCAGCGACCCACAAACTGGCGTTCGCCATCTTCTTCTCATGGTGAACTTTGATTATGCAACATTTGATGAAGAGCTCAACTATGAATATCCATTTGGTGGCGGAGTTTATGGCGGAGTTAGCCCTGTTCCGACAACGGTGGCTCCGAGATAAAAGAAAGAAAGGATACCCAGCGAGCCTGTCGGACTCGCGGGTATCCTTTTTTGTTACTACAGTTAAGTATTTCTCTCTTCTAATGTTTCAGTAACTTCCCAGCCGCTTGCCAACAGCACCTCAAACAACGTGAGCGAAGCTGGTGTTAGAATAAACTCCTGTTGCTCTACTGTTCCATCTTCTTTTTCTAGTTTCAACAGATATTTCACGTACACGATTCTCTTCTCCTCCCCTATATATCTCTAGTGAAGCAGCCCCTCTACCAGCCAATCATGGGCTGTAGGATGATACAGCAAACCGAGGTGATTGAGCGGTAAGACGGTTTTTCTCTTAACCTGGGTAAAATCGTTTGTTAGACCCTCCGTGTCTAAGACGCTCTCAACGAATACCAGTCCATCGCTTGGCCCATCCCATTCCGTCCACCATCCCTGGATAAAAGGGTGGCTGCCAGCCAAGACGTACAGCTCCAAATCTTGTTCTACAGGGGATTGTAGCAGTTTCTCCATGTAGTTTCCACCGTCTTGGATAGCTTCCTCAATTCCCCTCGAGTGCATGAGCCAATTTTGTCCCCCAAAATACAGGGTGTCGGCCATCATGTGAATGGGAAAAGTGTCATCCCAGCGGAATAAAAGCTGGGAAAGCCCAGGGAATGCCCCACCTTCATATAGGCTATGTTCCGTAGTATCGATATAATGCCCATACCACAGCATAGCATCACATGAAACCGGCGCACTGGTAT
>JBEQAI010000214.1:0-6258 GCA_041640415.1 Ammoniphilus sp.
AGAAGAGAATGGGCTTCCCAACTCACCTTTCAGGTCCTGTCCTCCGACCTAGCCAGCGTGGACTGGCTTTCGGTTTATCGCTTTGTTTGGTTTCATTTGTTGCATGACAAAGAATCAATCCAACAGGAAAGGGTACGCTTGGAAAACCTATGGAATCATCCCTCCTTACCTCTTCTGCAGAAGCGGACCTTACGCTTTGCCCTGGCTCATCTCGAGTTGATAGAAGGTCGAGATGACACAGCGCGCGAGCTTCTAGTTCCAATCATGACGGCTAAAGAACTTGAGATGTTCCACTTCTACTTGAGCTTGATGGTAGATGAGCAGGATTGGGATCGGATGCTGCAGTGGCTGAATTGGATTTACCCCTATCTAAAAGAAGCTACCCGGCGTGAATTGCATCTGATCCTACGTTATTGGTCACTATGGGCTGATGAACATCCTGATGACGAGAGTTGGCTAGACGTCCTTTTATCTCTCCTCCCAGGCAGTCTAAGCTACTACACGGACTACCTTCTTCGTCGCCAGCAATATGCGGCTTGGATTGACTTTCACTTAGCGGAAGGGTTCACCCCCTTTCAAGTTTCGAAGGAAACGCTAAAGCAAATTGAAGGAGCCGATTTACCGGCCTTACTCCCCTTCTATCACCGAGCCGTTGAAGGCGCCATACGAGAAAAAAATCGTCCTGGCTATAAAGATGCCGTCAGACTTCTCAAGAAGCTTCGAAGCTACTACAAACGGTTGAAGCAGGTGGATCGTTGGGAGAATTTTATTTTTCAGCTCGCCGACCGACATAAGCGTTTAAGAGCTTTGCACGAAGAACTACGGAAAGGAAAATTAATTCCATGAGAACCAGCCGCACCATTATCCTGCACGCCCGATGGTTATCGGGAGAAGGACTCGCTGTCTGGGCACGGGACGAGAGGGGATATGCCGTCGAGCCCTTCGAATTGAAAACAAGGTTATTCGGCTGGCATGAAGCTTCTTTTTACGGAACCTTCCTTGACATTCTTAATTTGGGAGGTTGGGAAGGGATTCTGCTCTCCCCTGCAATGGCGCTAGACTACTTTTCTCACCCTACGCCACTTGCCCACCAGGATCTTCAATGGAATGAAGAAGCAGCAAGCATCCGAGCTGTCGCACCTGATTTAAAAAATATTTTGGAAGAAAAAGACTATTCCCCGGACTTCAAAGAGTGGCAGGAAGGAAAATGGGGATGGGTATTTCCTGTATCGGAGGAGCCAGCACCCTCCTTTATCCAAGAATGGGGAGAAGCCTGGCTGAATGAAACCAACCCGATGGAGTGGCAAGCGCTAAAAGAACATCCCCTGCTCAAGCTTAGTATCGACCAGCGGGAGGCTTGGTCAGAAGAAGAATGGCAGATTGCGATCGGGTGGAAGGAAGACCCTGCTCCTTTTCGTCCTGCACTTCAATTGCTTGAACCCGATCAAGAGGACCACTGGAAGCTTCGTGTCGTTCTTTCCGACCGACGACAGGCGGACCAGTTTTATACCTATCCCGATGAGCTTCCACACATTCCACCCGAATGGAATGAATACTTGATTCGTGCTAAGCAAACGGTCCAAAAAATGACGGAGCTTCTCCCTTGGGAGGAATTGAATCGTTCTTTAACCCATCAAGAAGCTTGGTTCTTTTTGACGGAGGGAAGTCTTCGTCTCTTAGAAGCCGGCGTATCCGTACTCCTCCCCTCCTGGTGGGCGCATGTTGAAAAGAGAAAACCACGCTTAGTCGCGAACATTCAATCCACGGTTGGGCCAAGCTCCGTGGGTCTTTCTCAGCTCATGGATTTTAACTGGAAGCTGTCGATTGGGAACCAATCCTTATCGGAAGAGCAATTTGCCGAGATTCTAAAAGAGAAAAAACAGCTGATCCAGGTCGATGGACAATGGATCCAATTGGACGCTTCGATGCTGGAGAAACTGCAAAACCTCGTACGTAGAGTCGAGAAGCGGCAGGGGCTTACCCTTGGCGAGGTACTTGAAGCTCATTTTCTCCAGAAGGAAGAGGAGCCCGATAATGAACTGCAGGTCGAGCTGAATGGATCGATTCTTTCTATGCTCCACCAACTGCAAAGCATATCGTCTCTTCCTCTGCTTGAACCGCCAGCGTCCCTGCAAGCTACCCTCCGCCCTTACCAGGTGGAAGGATTTTCTTGGCTGATGTTCCTTCGGCGATTTGGACTAGGAGCGTGTTTAGCTGATGACATGGGGCTGGGAAAAACCGTACAAATGATTAGTTATCTCCTAGCCGTTCAACAAAATGAACCGGATTCCGCTCCTTCCTTGTTAATTTGTCCGACGTCCGTATTGGGCAACTGGCAAAAGGAATTAAAGAGATTTGCACCGTCTCTAAAGGTATACGCCCACTATGGCTCTAGGCGTAAAAAAGGCGAAGAATTTCAACAAACGCTGGCAGGTGTCGATGTGGTCCTCTCTACCTATACACTTACCCACATGGACCAAGAGGAGCTTCAGTCTATCGAGTGGAATGCGATCGGTCTAGATGAGGCACAGAACATCAAAAATGCTTATACAAAACAAGCCATGGCTACACGACAGCTCAATAGCCGCCACCGAATTGCCATGACCGGGACACCGATCGAAAATCGTCTCACCGAGCTTTGGTCTATCTTCGACTTTATCAACCCGGGCTATCTGGGTTCGCTTCGTGAGTTCAATCAGCGATTCGTTAATCCGATTGAAAAAGAGCAAAACACCAGTCTGATTGAACAGGTTCAGCGGATGGTTCGCCCCTTTCTACTGCGTCGTGTCAAGACTGATCCAGCCATTGAACTCAACCTGCCGGACAAACTTGAAATGAAGGAATACCTGGCGCTTACCGTTGAACAGGCATCTCTATATGAAACCGTGCTCCAAGAAATGTTCGAGAAGCTAGAAACCGCTACACCGATGGAGCGAAGAGGCATGATACTGGCTTCTCTAACCAAGCTGAAGCAGGTTTGCAACCATCCGAGTCTGTTTCTGAAAGAGGAACGGGAACAGGCGAAGAATGATCGCTCACCGAAAGTCCAACGATTGCTCGAGATGGTAGATGAACTCCGCCAGGAAGGCGACCAATGCTTGATTTTCACCCAGTACGTTGAAATGGGGCACTTGCTGCAGCAAAGCCTCGAACAAGAGTTGGGCGAAAAAATTCTCTTCCTGCATGGAGGCGTCCCTAAGGAAAAGCGAGATGAGATGATTCGGCGTTTTCAGGAAGCAGATGTTGATCCAAAAGAGCGCGCATCCGTATTTATCCTCTCCCTGAAAGCCGGCGGGACAGGACTGAATTTAACCGCAGCCAATCATGTATTTCATATCGATCGCTGGTGGAACCCGGCCATCGAAAGCCAAGCGACCGATCGCGCCTATCGGATCGGGCAGTCTCGACGCGTTCAAGTTCACAAATTTATTACCCTCGGTACCCTTGAAGAAAAAATCGATGAAATGATGGAACGAAAAAAAGGATTAAGCGAGCAGATTATCGGTTCTGGGGATCAGTGGATTACCGAGCTGTCGGGGGAAGAATTGAAGGAGCTGTTAACCCTGCAGCGGGACTGGGTGACAGAGAGTTAAGGGCATAAAACAAAACTCCAGTTAACATCCCAAGCGGATGAACTGGAGTTTTTCCTGTTACTTGGCCGTCGGCAGTCTCACGGTGAAAGTTGCCCCTTCACCTGGCTTGCTGGAAACCTCAATGGTCCCTTCATGAGCCTCTACAATCCATTTGGCAATCGCTAACCCCAGGCCCGTTCCGCCCATCTCTCGGGAGCGGTTCTTATCAACGCGGTAAAACCGCTCAAATATCCGAGACTGTTCCTCTTCAGGAATGCCAAGGCCGGTGTCTTGGATGATCAGACTCACCTGCTGGGGCCCAGGAGAAACCCTCAAGCTAACTTTCCCCCCATGTGGCGTGTACTTAATGGCGTTGTCCAAAAGAATATAGAGAAGCTGCTTCAGCCTCTCTTCATCTGCTTGTACCATGAATGAAGCAGGCGTTTCTAGCTGTAGGTCAATATCTTTCGTTTTTGCCAGCGTACTAGCGGATTGAATCAGCTGCTGGATGCGGGGAATTAAATCAAATCTAGAAAAAGAAAGCTCCAGGGATCCAGAGTCTGAACGAGCGAGAGTTAACAGATCCCCTACCATACTAGTCATCCGTCTCGTTTCGTCCCTCATGTTGTCCAGGACCTTATGAGAATAATCCGATAGTTTCTCTCCATCCTCCATCTCTAAAACATCCAAAGACGTTTGAAGAATACTTAAGGGTGTCCGCAGTTCATGTGACGCGTCTGCGACAAATTCACGCTGTCTCAGAAAAGACCCCCGTATGGGGATCATGGCTTTCTTTGACATAAAGTAGCTAAGCAGGAGACCCGCACCCCAAAACAAGATGCCGAGCACAATGAGAATGATCATGAGCCGGTTCAATAGCTCGTAAACAAAGGTAATATCTCTTCCTGTATAAAAATACCCCACGTGCTGTCCACCTTGTACAATCGGCACCCCCATCATCATGAATTGCAGCTCTCGTTCAGGGGGAACAGGTTGGGGTCCTTTACGCGGAGGAGGAGAAAGGATAAGTTTATCGTATCGGATTTCATAGGGTTCAGGTGCCCAGCCCTCAAGGAGACGCGCAAGTCGTGGCTGTATTCGGGGAATAGAGGAGTCTCCAAACAGAAGGCTGCCGTTGGGTGCCAGGACGAGGTAAAAGAATTGATTGCCGCTCTCCCGTATGGTACCTAATTGCTCTAGCTCCTGCTGAGTCACCGTTTTGTCTTTAAACACCTCGTGAATCACCTTAAGCTGTTGATCTGTGTTAGAAAACAGGAGGCGCTCTTGTTCAAAGCTGACCATCATTCTCATCAGCAAATAAATGATAACAATAAATAGGGTAATAAAGATCATAATTAAGATACTATATTGCAAGGTTAACCGGTTCTGTGTACGAATAAATAAGTCTTTCTTTTTAAACTTCAAATTTATAACCTACTCCCCGAATGCTCTGAATCCAGTCTTTCTCGCGATTTCCTAGAAGCTTTTTGCGCAAGAGCTTGACGGTTGCGTCGATAGTCTTCAAGGATACATCCGCTTCATACCCCCATATGCGGTCGTATATGACCTCACGAGATAACACTTGTCCTTTATTTCGGATCAGAAGCTCCAGCAACTGAAATTCTCGCGGGGTAAGCGCCACTTCCTCTTCTCCATTGATCACCGTTCGATTCGTTAAGTTTATCCTCATCGTATCCAGTTTTACAATCTGCTCTTGCAAGGGAGCAAAATTCCGGCGTGCCAGTGCTCGAACCCTTGCCAGAAGCTCATCCATCTCAAAGGGTTTGACTAAATAATCATCTGCACCTGCATCCAGGCCAATAATACGATCCTCTAAAGTATCCTTTGCAGTCAGCATTAAAATGGCACCCTTGTAGCCTCGCCTGCGAAGCTTGCTGCAAATCGCAACCCCTTCCTCACCAGGCATCATCCAATCTAGAATCAAGACATCATAGTGGGACTCCATGGCATGTACATAAACCTCGTCCCCTTTAGTCAACCACTCAACGTGGTACCCACCCTTTTTCTTTAATAAATGAGCCACCAGTTCACCTAATCTTATATCATCTTCAGCTAACAAGATATTCATTGCAAAAGCCCCCTTTCTTTAATAGTACATCATAACCGTCTTTGGTGAAAAAAGAATGAAAACCATGGTCTTTTGCCCATCATATAAAAAGTGTTAAAAACAGGATATCTTTTCACCAAATTTTCACTTTTCCTGTGCACATTAAAGGTGTAGCAAACATCATTTTGACAAGGAGTGAAACATATGAAGAAATTAATGTCACTTGGCTTGGCTGGGGTAGCCGTTCTCGTCATGGCAACGTCCGGCTTGGCTTCAACAACCCATTCCATTGGTCAGCCGGTCGCTTTTGAGCACCGTCACGGGCATAAAGCCCATATCCAGGATAATCAAGAGTTGCTAACGTTACTCAAGATGGACACTGCTACTCTTCATCAGGAGCTCAAAGCAGGAAAATCTCTTGCCGACATTGCTGCTGCCCAGGGAGTTGAAAAACAAAAAGTTATCGACCTTCTCGTCAATGAAGCTTCCAATCGCATAGATGAGGCAGTAAAAGCAGGGAAGTTAACGCAGGAACAAGCAACTGAGAAGAAAGCACGCTTAGGGGAACACATTCGGAGACATGTGGAGCAGAAAGGATGGTTCGGCCATAAAGGAAAA
>JBEQAI010000215.1:0-6252 GCA_041640415.1 Ammoniphilus sp.
ATTGGGTATCCAATCAATTCACAGAGTCTCTGATCTTCTGTCAACGCTTGAATACTTTCCTGCAGGTTACACGGAAGGGCGGCACCACCGCCGGTTTCCTCTCCGACCACAGGAGATGGAGGAACCATTTTATTTACAATGCCATCATACCCCGCTAATAAGCAGGCGGCAGATATTAAGTAAGGGTTGCCTGATGCATCCCCAGCCCGAAGCTCCATGCGGCTTGCGACCCCTCGCTCCGCTGGGATCCGTGCAAAAGAAGTGCGGTTATCGTAACCCCAAGTGGAAACCAAGGGAACCATGTTATCAGGAACTAAGCGCTTATAGGCATTGACGGTTGGAGCCAGGAAAAGCATTAACGCTGGAGCATGGTGTAGGATGCCCGCCAAAAAGTGCTTAAAGGTTTGGCTCAGGCCATCTGGCTGTCCTGGATCCTGGAACACATTTTTCTCCTCTTCATTGACTAAGCTCACATGAACATGAAAGCCAGAACCAGGCTGCCCATTAAAGGGTTTTCCCATAAAGGTCGCATGCAAGCCATTGCAGGCTGATACTTCCTTTACCATATTCTTAAAGCGAAAAGCGCGGTCTGCTGCTTCGATGGCTTTTCCATGCATCATGTTAACTTCAAATTGTCCACCGCCAATCTCATGATTAGCAGCCGTTAAACGCAACCCCATGGTCTTACCAGCTTCCAGCAAGCGATGCATTAATCCCAGCTCATCTGAACGGCGACCAACGGTATACACCATAGATGGGTGATCGCTATACTTTTTCCATCCCTCGGCTGTCTTTTGTAATAGATAGAATTCAAGTTCATGAGCAAAAACAGGCTTTAAACTCAGATTTTTCTCAAACAAATCGACTGCACGTTTGAGAAATTGTCGGGGAGAGATATCGATTTCTTCTCCATTGTGCTCATATAAATCTACCAAACATTGCACCGTGTGAGGTTCCCAAGGAATCTCTGTCAGCGTGGATAAATCGGGAAGGGCACGCATATCTGGAAAACCGCGATCCGGTGCCATACCTGGAGCTACCAGCGGATTTCCATCCAATCCATCTACCAAATTGGCTACACAAAAGGTTTGACCGTCTTCGACTACACCGGCAAAGTATTCAAGCGGGATATCTTTTCCCCTTGGATAGCCATGCATATCGCTGTAGGTTAAGCGAACAAACTTAACTCCGTCTTTCTCGAGCTTTTGCATCCATTCTTTTACTTGATCTGATTTTAGGGCATTTTCTACGATAGCCATAAGCCTTTCCCCTCCACTTTGGAGATTATTTGCATGGGAGGCTGGCCCCGGACCGCGCCAGGACCCAACCTTGATTCAATACTTTACGTTATGCGCTCCAACCCGCATCAGGTCTCTCAAACCAAATATGGACCTGGCCCGTGCCAACGGAGGCTTCGTACTCAGAAAGCTGCACACCCGGTGCATGGCATTGGCTTCCTCCCAATGCACTGACCATCATCAAGTAATGACCAAAACGTCCTTCTGGCGCATGCTTTCGATACTCAGGCATTAAATCGATCACTTCGGCATGCTTTCCTTCCGATAATAACTGGATGACTTTTTCATCCATCGCTCGTGCTTCTTGGGTAAACACATGTTTCAACTCGGCCGATTCGTGCTTACGGATCACACTTAAAGGCCAGAAGCGATGAGAAAGTCCGCCGGAGCCCAAAAGCACTACCCTTCTGTTACTTTTTTCGATGGCTTCGCGGAGCACCTGGCCAAACTTCAAGAAGTCATCCGGTTCACCCGTTTGTGCGCAACTGACGGAAAGGATCTTCTCTCCGCGGTGCAAGTAGTGAACGAGATTCACGGTTCCGTAATGGACCGGAAGATTCGCATTTCTGCTTACGTGAACCCACGTATCTTCTTTCCCTTGAGCGGCTTCTTCGATTAAATCTCCCAACTCGGGATCGCCATAATAATCGTATGGAATATCGCATAGGCTGCGAGGTAGCTCATCAGAAGTGTGGAATCCCTTATAGTGAACCCGACCGTCTACCACTGTTTCAAAGGTGGTATGCCAATGCGTGTCAAAAATGATAATCGTATCAGGCTTCAATTTGTCTAAAATCTCCGAACGAAGATGCTGCAAACCCGTCACTACTGTAAAATCTTTTCCATTATTCAATTCTAAACGCGTTTCTAGCGGAAGCATGATTGTTGGAACATGCGAGATAATACCAGCACCTATAATTTCACCCATTTGTATACCCTCCCTTATTTAAAAGAACCCTTGCGTTTCGATAGTGTTTTAATATCGCAGAAGAACTCGAAGCTCCAATTTCCGCCTTCTCGGCCCACCCCGGATTTCTTCGCCCCGCCAAAGGGCGCAGACAAATCTCTGGCAAAGAAGGTATTCACCCAAACGGTTCCAGCTGTTACGGCTGCCCCTACGCGGTCCGCCTGTTCTTCGTCGTTCGTAAAGATGGTCGCTGCCAAACCATACGCGGTATTGTTAGCCATGGCAATGGCTTCTTCTTCCGTCTTGAAGGTTTGCAGGGTAAGGACAGGGCCAAACACTTCTTTTTGCAGGATCTCGGCTTGCCCCGGAACATTGATGAACAACGTAGGTTCAAAGTACAATCCGCCTAGTGCCTTGGAGATCTGTCCGCCATAGGCCAATTCGGCCCCTGCGGCTTTCGCTCTTTCAACAAAAGCCTGAACACGCTCCATATGCTCACGAGTGATTAACGGGCCTACATGCGTTTCAGGGTTTCTTGGGTCCCCTTGTACCAGCTTCTTTGCACCTTCTTTCATGCCTTCCACAAACTTTTCAGCAATGGATTCTTCTACAAGAATCCGGGTGCCCGCTAAGCAAACCTGGCCGGCATTATCATATTGTCCAAGAGCCGTGCGCAGCGCCGCATCGAAGTCGCAGTCAGCAAAAACAACGAGCGGAGATTTTCCACCAAGCTCTAAACTTACGGGAACGATTCGGTCTGCTGCCGCTTTTCCAATAATTTTTCCCGTGTCCTCTGACCCTGTAAAAGAAATCCGGGTGATATCCGGATGCGCGGTTAAGGCAGCCCCCGCCTCTTCCCCGATTCCCTGAACGACATTCAAGACGCCTGGAGGAAGTCCCGCTTCTTCTGCGAAATCAGCTAACAGGGAGCAAGTGAACGGCGCCCATTCTGGCGGCTTAACGACAACCGTGTTCCCAGCTGCTAGGGCCGGACCCACTTTCCACGTGGAAAGCATAAACGGTGCGTTCCATGGCGTGATAAGACCTGAGACGCCTGATGGCTCATAATGAACACTGTACTCAACTCCATTGTTTTCCCACTGCTCACCCTTTAATTGCTCTGCCCACTCGGCAAAGAATCGGATATTCATCGCTCCGCGCTTCATCACGCGGAGGCGGCTAGCTTCTAGCAAGGAACCATTATTCGTGGTTTCCACGATAGCCAGGTCTTCTACACGTGCTTCTATAACGTCCGCGAGCTTTTTTAAGTACCTCGAGCGTCCTTGTGGCCCGAGAGCCGCCCAAGCAGGGAAGGCTTCCTTGGCTGCACGAACAGCCAAGTCCACTTCTTTTTCCCCTCCAGCTGCGACTTCCCCTAGCACACTTTCATCGATCGGACTAATCACTTGAAAGGTTGATTTGGAAGAAACGCGCTGTCCGCCAATATAATGATCAGGCGATACCTGTACACCTGCTACATTGATTCGATTGCTAGATTGAGTAGTCAAATTAGTTCACCCCTACTTTTTTGCTTTCGCCTATATTTTTTTGTACTGGCTGTTCCAAGAATTGATTGACCAGCTTTTCGGAATGGCTCTTATCCGCGATCTTGTAGTTCAGGGCCGTCATGCGGAAAGAGTCGCTTAGGTAGAATCTTTCATATAGATCACAGCGTCCTGCCAACTCAGAACCGATGAAGTCCCATCCTAAACGGAACAGGCGAATACGGTTTTCGGCGTCTGCATTTCGCGCTTGGTAGTATTTTTCAATATCCTTGGCTAGTGGGCCTTCGATGTCAGCTAGGCTTGGCGTAAGCATAAATCCACCGCCGCCAATTAACTTGAGCAACTCGGTTGCTCTTGGTATCCATTTCGGCATTAATCCTCGAAGCGCAAGCATGGGCTTGTCATCAGGAGCCCAGACCCCCTTCCCCTCTACCTCGAATGCACCTTCCATGGCAGCCACTACACCGGAACGCGTCATCTCCATCATGTTCCAGATTTCACCCAACTTCTCTTGTACATGATCAAAGGTGTTAACCCCTGTCATATCCGCGATCTTATGACCTAGACCGAATGCAAACTCCAATTTCGTCAACGCACGAGTCATGGCTTGAAAGATAATGTAGTTTCTCCAATACCCCGCCCCGATCACTTCGGAGTAACCAACCGTATCCCCATCCATAAACACGCGATCTTTCGGCACATGGACATCGTCAAAAATCACTACGGCGTCCATTTCATCAAAGCGAGAAGAAAGCGGATAATCGAATTCACTTCTTTCTTTGCTGAAGGAATCGCGGCAGATGAATTTGAGTCCTGGTGTGTTCATTGGAATGGAAAAGCAGATGGCGTACTTCTTATCCTGCACGCGAATGTCACTTCCCGGATAAACGGCCAGCTCATCCGCATAGGGAGCAAGCGTGGCGAGCATTCGAGCTCCCCTTACGATAATCGCATCGTCCGTTTCTCCCACCTTATGAAGGGAAACCTCACCGCCCCCTTGCTCTGCTTCCGCAACCGAGCGATCTACTTGTGGATTAATAATGGAGTGAGTCATGATCAAATCGTTGTCACGAACATATTTTTGGAAGTTGATCAAGTTCTGTGCCCCTTGCTCATTTCCCCGGCGGGCCCATACATCGGCATGGCCGGCAAAACAAGCAAACGTGACATTCATGTAATCCGGGCTTCTTCCCATTAAGCCTGCTGACGCTTCTGCCCATATTTTCATTGCCTTTTGGATTCTACGGATATCTTCCTTGTTGCGAGGAATGAGATGGGTAATCCCTACCTTCTCCCCTGTGTCCGGTGAATCATAAAGCATCACATCGGGATACTGGTGCTGAAGATCATATAATCTCGCCATTGACTCGGCACCTCCCTTAAATTGCGGATGGGTTGTTACATCCTCAATCCTCTCTCCGTTTAGCCAGATTTCCCGACCGTCCTTTAACCCATCAAGAAACTGTTTTCCCGTTCTTGCTGCCATGTCTATTCCCCCCATAAGTTTGAAATAAATTTTGGAAAAATAATATCTTTTCCCCATTGTGTACGCTTACAAAAACGATTCAAAATTAAACCAAACACCTTCCCTTGTCGGCCCACCACCCATCGGACAATTCCTAAAGTTCCTAATTTGTAAAATCATTAGGTATTTAACGTTTGATACGATAAGAATACTGGATAACAAATTTTCTGTCAAGTCATTTAATATCTAATAATTTAATTTTGTGAAAAAAAGAGGCCCCACGATATCGCGGGACCTCCTCACCTTTAAAGATTATATTATTCTATCTCTTCTATGTTCTTAATTACTCTTCTCAGCATCTTCATTAGGATCTTCTGCTCTTCCTCACTTATGCCTTTGACCACCTGAGATTCCTGCTTGTTAAATTGGGGATAAAGTTCCTCAATGACTTCTCTTCCCTTTTCCGTAATCCTAAGCAGAACTAAGCGGCGGTCTCGCGGATCGACTTCCCTCCTGCACAGTTCCTTCTTCTCCAGCGTATTGGCAATGCTGCTGATAGTAGCTACAGTAACCCCTTCAGAAGCAGCCAACTTTCTTGTTTCAACCGCTTCCCAAATCCAAATATCATAGAGGATGGAAAATGCTGTCCAGGAAAGGTTATATTCAGATAACACCTTTTGTTCCATTTTGTTTCTCATCCGTTGGGTAGCCCAGTAAAGATGGGTACAAACTTTCATTGCGCCGAAGTCTAGCGGGTAATCAGTCAAGCGGTTAAGTATAGCTAATTCGTCCGGCAACAGATCCTCGTCAAAAGAACGCATTTGATATCCTCCAAAACCCCATAAAAGGAACTTTATACATTAGGTATTATAAGATTATATCATGAAAAGAATCATTAGAAAAAGAGGATCGTGTCAGTACCCCTCCACACTTTTTCAAAATTAAAAATCAATAAAATATTTTGATATTTAACATTTGATACAATAAGATTAATACAGATCTATCCACTATGTCAACCTACTTGTTCAATCTTAAGCGAAGCAGGTGAATCCATGATCGTTCTGCTGAACCTGTTGC
>JBEQAI010000216.1:0-6245 GCA_041640415.1 Ammoniphilus sp.
TTTGGTTGCGGCGGAGCGCACCAGGAAGCAAACCTGCTTCGGTTAAGATCTGGAATCCATTGCATACGCCTAGAACAAGCTTTCCAGCAGCGGCTGCTTTCTTTACTTCTTCCATCGCAGGAGCGAAGCTGGCCATCGCTCCTGGGCGCAAGTAATCACCATAGGAGAAACCTCCTGGGATTAGAATCGCGTCATATTTAGAAAGGTCGGTTTCGGTAAACCACACATAATCCACTGGTTGACCTAAGCTATCCTCGACCCCTTTATACATATCGATGTCACAGTTAGAACCCGGAAATACAATTACGGCGAAGTTCATCGATTTAGACCTCCTGTAGCTCGTAGCGGTAATCCTCAATGACGGTATTAGCCAACAGCTTTTCGCACATTTCCTTTACGCGCTCTTCTGCTGCTGCTTTGTCTTTTAAGTTCACTTCTAATTCCATATATTTACCGATGCGAATATTGCCGACTTCGTCAAATCCAAGGGAGTGCAAAGAGCCTTGAACAGCTACTCCTTGGGGATCTAATACACTTTCTCTTAAGGTTACATAAACGGTAGCTTTAAACATGAGCTTCTCCTCCTAGGCGTTTTAAAATTTCCTGATAGGCTTCTTCTACACTTCCTAAATCTCGGCGGAAACGGTCTTTATCCAGCTTCTCTTTCGTATCGGCATCCCAGAAACGGCAGGTATCAGGAGAGATCTCATCCGCTAGGATCACCCGACCATCCTCAGTCTTGCCAAACTCAAGCTTAAAGTCTACAAGAATAATGTTTCGTTCTGCCATATAAGGCTTCAGGACTTCATTGACCTGCAGGCCTATTTTCTTAAGTAAGTCTGCTTCTTCTTGCGTTGCTAAATTTAATACAGATACATGATGATCATTGATAAATGGATCGCCCAGCGCATCATCCTTGTAGTAGAATTCCACAATCGGGTGAGCCAGAGGCGTTCCTTCTTCCATGCCTAAACGTTTAGCAAGAGAGCCAGCTGCAATGTTTCTCACAACGACTTCAATCGGGATGATGGTCACCTGACGTACAATTTGCTCGGTGGAAGACACTTTTTTAACAAAGTGATTTTCGATACCTTTTTCCTTCAGCATCTCCAAAAAAATGGAGCTGATTTCATTATTCAGTACACCCTTGCCTGTAATTTGGGCTTTCTTTTCCCCGTTAAAGGCGGTCGCGTCATCTTTATATTCAATCCAGTAGTATCCAGGTTCGTCGGTTTTATAAACTTTCTTGGCTTTTCCTTCGTAAAGCAACCCTAACTTTTCCATTGCAGCTTCCCCTCCATTTTTCCGTTATTAAGAGAGACCTAAACGCTCAAAGATCGTGTCGACATGTTTCAAGTGCCAATTATAGTTAAAGCAATCGTCCATTTCCTCTTTGGTCAGCATAGACGTCACTTTCGGATCTTCTTCAAGGATTTGACGGAAGGAACGTTGCTCTTCCCATGCTTGCATCGCTTTTGGCTGTACGGTGTCATATGCCTCTTCGCGGCTTAAGCCTTTATCGATAAGCTTCAATAACACACGTTGGGAATAGATCAAGCCAAAGGTCCGCTCCATGTTTCGCTTCATGTTGTCAGGGAATACAGTCAAGTTCTTCACGATATTTCCGAAACGATTCAGCATGTAATTTAATAAGATGGTCGCATCCGGCAAAATCACGCGCTCGACAGAGGAATGTGAGATATCGCGTTCATGCCAAAGCGGTACATTCTCATAAGAAGAAACCATATATCCGCGAATCACGCGAGCGAGTCCTGTCATGTTCTCGCTTCCGATCGGATTGCGCTTGTGCGGCATGGCCGAAGATCCTTTTTGACCTTTGCCGAAGGCTTCTTCCACTTCTCTTGTCTCACTCTTTTGCAGACCTCGAACTTCAGTTGCAAACTTCTCAATAGAAGTAGCGATAAGGGCTAGGGTAGCCATATACTCAGCATGACGATCACGCTGAAGCGTTTGGGTGGAAATCGGTGCGGCTTGAAGCCCTAGCTTCTCGCACACATAGCTTTCTACGAACGGGTCAATGTTCGCATACGTTCCAACGGCACCTGACAGCTTCCCATAAGCCACACGCTCAGCTGCATTCTCAAAGCGTTCTAGATTACGCTTCATTTCCTCGCGCCATAAAGCGAGCTTCAAACCAAAAGTAGTGGGCTCTGCGTGCACCCCGTGGGTACGTCCCATCATGACGGTGTGCTGATGTTCCTTCGCCTTCTCCGTCAAGATGTCAATGAAATTCTCCAGATCACGCTTCAAGATCGCATTCGCTTGGCGAAGCAAATAAGATAAGGCGGTATCTACGACGTCCGTAGAGGTTAGTCCGTAATGCACCCACTTCTTCTCTTCTCCTAGCGTCTCGGAGACCGCACGAGTGAAGGCCACGACATCGTGGCGGGTTTCTTCTTCTATTTCATAGATGCGGTCGATATCGAAGCTTGCCTTTTCGCGCATCACTTTCACATCTTCTTTAGGGATATGCCCAAGCTCTGCCCAGGCTTCACAAGCTAAAATTTCAACCTCCAACCATGCTTGGAACTTATTTTGCTCTGTCCAAATGGCGGTCATCTCAGGTCGGCTATATCTAGAAATCATAGGGTTACCTCCGTTTTATTCCAAATGTCTAGTGCATCGATTTGCTGTAAGGCTTCTTCGACCGACGGAGCCAGGAAATTGATGTGGCCCATCTTTCTTTTGATTTTGCTTTCTTTCTTCCCGTATAAATGAAGCTTCGCCGTGGTGGGCAAATGCTGTATTTGTTCTAAGATAGGCTCTACATGCTCTCCTAAGATGTTAACCATCACGACAGGAGAAAGCATCTGCACATCTCCGAGCGGCAAACCGCAGATGGCTCGAATATGCTGCTCGAATTGCGAAGTCACACAAGCCTCCATCGTAAAGTGTCCGGAATTATGCGGCCTCGGCGCCAGCTCATTGACGATAATCTGGCCATCGTCTGCTAGAAACATCTCTACGGCAATTAATCCAACGACGTTCAACGAGTTCGCAATCCGCAAGGCGATTTCTTCCGCTCTTTGCGCTTGATCCTGGGACACTCGCGCCGGCACGATGGTTTGATGCAGGATGTTATCAATATGAATATTTTCCGCTACCGGAAAAGCTTTGACTTCTCCCGTCGTACTCCGTGCAGCAATGACCGAGAGCTCTTTCTGGAACGGGATAAACTGCTCCACAATCAGCTCGGCTCCCGTACGGTTCAAGTCGGCAAACGCAGCTGGGATCTGATCCATGGATCGAATCACCCATTGTCCCTTACCATCATAGCCGCCCGTCGCGGTCTTCATCACGCAAGGAAGGCCCAGCTTCTCTATGGCTTCCTGCAGCTCTTGCTCAGAAGTAATCACTTCAAATGGAGCTACCGGAATTCCAAAAGAATGCAATGTCGTCTTTTCTCTAATCCGGTTTTGAGTAATTTTTAACAGCTCGCTTCCCTGCGGAACAAACGAGGTGGTTTCAAGCTCTGCAGCTACTTGGGCATCCACGTTTTCGAATTCATAAGTTACTACATCGCAAGAACGAGCAAATTCGCTGGCTCCTTGCAGATCCGAAAACGCAGCGATAATTTGGCGATCCGCCACTTGTCCACATGGGGAGTCCGGAGTGGGATCTAAGGTGACAAAGCGATAGCCCATGTTCCGCCCGGCTAGAGCCATCATTCGCCCTAGCTGTCCTCCACCTAATACGCCAATCGTTGAACCCGGCTTAATCGTGGTCATAGGAGCTCTCCTCCCTCCATGACACTGACGCGGGTGTTCTCGCGCCTTGCCGCGAACCGTTCTTGGATCTCTGGATATTTTATCCCTAGGATTTGGGCAGCCAGCAAACCCGCATTGATCGCTCCTGCCTTCCCAATGGCCACAGTCGCTACTGGAACTCCGCCTGGCATCTGAACAATCGACAGCAACGAATCCAATCCGTTTAGTGTAGAAGACTTAACCGGCACGCCGATAACCGGCAATTCGGTCTTGGCGGCTACCATGCCTGGGAGATGAGCCGCTCCTCCGGCACCTGCAATAATCACTTCAATGCCTCTATCTTTTGCCGTCGTGGCATACTCAAACATATAATCAGGCGTTCGATGAGCAGACACTACTTTCTTCTCATAAGGAACTTGCAATTCATCCAAAATGGAACACGCTTCCTTCATGGTTTCCCAGTCTGAGGTACTGCCCATGATCACACCTACAAGGACTTTCATTAATGGAATCCTCCTACGCACGAATAATTCATCTTTAGTAAACCATAAATTCCGAAAGAAAACAACCTTATTAACGTACTTTACTAGAACAGCTAGGTACTAATGTTCGGATTTTACCCCATTCTTAAAACAAACAAAAAGGGCATCTCTTTTTAAGATGCCCTTTTTGTTCCATATATTAATGCAACCATCCAAAATAAATTAAAAATACGAAGAACAAGCCGTACATGATGGGGTGCACTTCTTTTGCTTGACCCTTCACGATCTTTGTTAAGGGATAAAGAATAAATCCTAAGGCAATCCCTGTTGCGATACTAAAAGTTAGAGGCATAAGAATGACGGTGAGAAAGGCTGGGGCCGCTTCTTCAATCTTATCCCATTCAATCCGCGCCAAGTTGGACGCCATGAGAACCCCTACCACGATCAAGGCTGGGGCCGTTACAGCCGGTGTGATAACCGCCAATAGCGGAGAAAAGAACAGGGCTACAGCAAACAAAATGGCTGTCACGACGGAGGCAAAACCTGTTCGCCCCCCTGCCGCAACCCCTGCTGAGGACTCCACATAAGAAGTGGTGGTAGAGGTACCCAATGCGGCTCCAGCGATCGTAGCTACCGAATCAGCTGTTAGCGCACGCCCTGCCCTTGGCAATTCGTTATTCTTCATAAAACCAGCTTGGCTTGCCACTCCCACTAATGTTCCAGCGGTATCAAAAAAGTCTACAAAAAGGAACGTAAAGATCACAATTAGCATTTGGGGAGACAGCATGATGGACATGTCTGTCAATGGCCCAAACAGAGCTCCAAACGTGGGGGCTACACTAGGGATTGGAGCTACTACCGCTGCTGGAGGCTGAACAATACCGAAGATCATGCCAACCACTGCGGTGATGACCATCCCATAAAAAATGGCGCCCGTTAATTTTCTCGTCATAAGGACTACCGTGATTACTAATCCAAAGATAGCTAATAGAGTATTTCTTACCGCCTCCATTTGGGCAGGTTCCATGCCCTCTGTATAGTGAAGCGGGCCTAGCGCTACGAAGGTGGCAGGATTAGCAACAATAATCCCTGCATTCTTGAAGCCGATAAAGGCAATGAATAAACCTATCCCTGCAGAAGCCGCATACTTTAATCCAGCAGGTATGGAGTTAATGATGGTTTCTCTGACGCCTGTAAACGTAAGGGCAAGGAAAATCACACCTGAAACGAAAACGCCGGCTAGTGCATGCTGCCAAGGAATCCCCATGGTTAACACAACAGTAAAGGTAAAGAAGGCATTCAATCCCATCCCTGGCGCGAGAGCAATCGGGTAGTTTGCGTATACTCCCATAATCAAGGTACCAATCACAGCCGCAAGAGCCGTTGCTACAAATACAGCATCCCGATCAGGAAACAATCCTCTGAGATCCGGCGGCAGATCCGCTCCGCTCAGCATAAATGGATTAACAGCGAGTATGTAGGCCATAGCTAGAAAAGTCGTTAACCCAGCTATTACTTCTGTTCGAAAATTAGTACCATGCTCCCTAAACCCAAAGTACCTCCCGAGCCCAGAATCTTCACGAACGTTCGGCGTTTTTTCATTTGCCATAATCAGCAAATCCTCCCTAATAATGATAAATATAAAGACTATTACCAAACACGAAAATTAGTTTAGCAATAGTCTTATATTCTGTCAATGAATCATACGAATGTTCGCCAGATCATCTAGCGAAACTTTCGTGTTCTACTCCCACTCAATGGTAGCTGGTGGCTTAGAGGTAATGTCATACACAACACGGTTAACATTTTCCACTTCATTGACAATCCGCACTGATATTTTCTCCAAAACATCGTATGGTATACGTGCCCAATCTGCCGTCATTCCATCAATGGAGGTTACAGCTCGGATCCCCACGGTATAGGAATAAGTTCGGCTATCCCCCATCACCCCCACGCTCTTCATATCCGGCAAGGCCGTGAAGTATTGCCAGATCTCGCGATCCAGTCCTGCCTTTTTGATCTCATCGCGCAAAAT
>JBEQAI010000217.1:0-6226 GCA_041640415.1 Ammoniphilus sp.
ACACTTCCCAGGATGACACTCGCTAGGTCCAGATCTAAGCGACGAGCCGTTATAACACCAATTACTAAACTTAAGCCAAGGCTAAACAAAGAAGCAAGAGCCATAAAAGGAAGCTGATGAAAGATCTCAATGGCCGTTTCCTTAGTAAATGCAGCACCGAGCATATATCCTAACACCAATAAGGAAATCTCAAAAAAAATAGGCGGCATATACATTTCTCTCTTAGTCACTAGCCGCCAAAGACAAAGAAAGGCTATGGGCCCCAGCAGCCAAGGCAAGGGAATGGAGACCAGCGAAAATACAAGTCCCCCTGATACGGCAATCCCTATCGTTTCAAACAGGCGAATAGATCGATTCATCATTGTTTTCTCTCTCTTCAATCATAGTAATAATCTCTAACATCAGGAGTAATGTATTATCCTTTTTTTTGCCTAATAGGCATTTTTATACTTTTAATTCCTTTCTCATATGTTATATAATATAACATGACACTCGATGAACTGGAGGAGGAGAGACTATGTCTTATATAGATAAAAAGGTCATTACCATTGGCATCGTCAGTGAACTAACAGGGTTATCAGAAAGACAGATCCGCTACTATGAAGAACGCCAGCTCATCTTTCCTGAACGGACAGCAGGAGGAACTCGAAAGTATTCCTTTAGTGATGTGGAGAAGCTCGTCGACATCGCCAACAAAATGGAAGACGGCTTACAAACCTTTGAAATTAGGAAAATGGAAAAGAAAAAGGAAGCGCTCGAGAACAAAGAACGCGACCGCATGATTCAAGGACAATTAAATGCCGCTTTCTATAAAAACAATCAATCCCAACGAGGAAATCGTTTCAGGTAAAAGAAGCTAAAGACGAGCAAAATAGCTCGTCTTCCTCTAGTTTCCTTGTCTCATTGGCTCATCCAACGCGAATAAGGAGCATTCCAAATTCACTGAAGCAGCTCCGATCACTTCTTCTATGTGGAAAATTCACTCTTCCTCATACTTATTAAACTCTTTTAACTAATATCCTCCTTTTACCTCTAAAAAAAGAAACAGCCGTTTATCCCTCTTCGGAATAAGCGGCTGTTTCCAAACAATTAAAGCTTCACTACGTTAGCAGCTTGAGCTCCACGTTGTCCTTGAACAACTTCGAATTGAACTTTTTGTCCTTCTTCTAAAGACTTGAATCCGTTACCTGTGATTGCGCTGAAATGTACGAAAACGTCATCTCCGCCTTCTCTTTCGATAAAACCAAAGCCTTTTTCTGCATTAAACCATTTTACTGTTCCGTTCTCCATGTGTACAACCTCCAAAAATTTAATTTAAATATGCAGCACTTTTATTCACGAGTAATAAAAAATTCACATATTAAAAAGAGCGATCATCGAAGGATAACCCTTTTTAAGATGTGAATTCACCTTTACAAACGGAATTATTCTTTGAATTATCTTTGATATAACTATATAATAAACTCGCCAATAGTTCAAGAACTTTTCAATCCTAAATTTAGGAAAAAAACACACCCATTGGGGTGTGCTCATAGGTAGCCTTAAGCTTGAAGCGTTTCATCATTCTCTAGCTCTCTCTTCGTCATAAACACTTTTTTCACTCGTTCTCGTTGCGACTTGGAAATAAGGACATACAGAATATCTCCTGCACATAATTTCGTACTTCCTCGGGGCGTAATTAGTCTCTCTCCTCGGATAACAGCTGTGACAAGGGTATCTTCCGGGAGAAGTAACATCCTCAGTTCTTTTCCTACTACATGAGCTTCAGCTTCAATATGAACTTCAATAATTTCACTATTGGTCTTCCCCATGGAAACCAATTCTAAGCTATGTGGAACATTCACCTTATCCCCACCAGAAAGTCCAAGCTTGTTCGCAAGAGGAGAGATCGTGGACCCTTGAACAAGGGCGGAAATTAAAACAACGAAGAATACAACATCAAAGAACATTTGCCCGTTCTCTAGGCCAGCAATGAGCGGATAGGTGGCTAAAACAATAGGAACAGCCCCCCTTAATCCCGCCCATGAGATAAAGATCTTTTCCTTGGCGGAAAACTTCATAAAACTTGTACTGACAAATACCCCAATAGGTCTAGCGACGAACATCAACAACACAGAAAGAGCGATCCCCTGCCAGGTAACATGGATTAACTCCGCTGGAAAAACGAGTAATCCGAGGATGATAAACATTAAGATCTGCATCATCCACGCGAAGCCCTCATTGAAACGGAAGATGGAATGGCGATAAGTTAAATCCGAATTCCCCATCCATAACGCCATCACATAAACAGCAAGCAGTCCACTTCCATAGAGCAAGGCCGTTGAACTATACGTAAAAATGGCAAAAGCCAAAGCAAAAACGGGATATAGGCCAGACGAGTCCAAATTCACTCGATTAATACTCCAAACCGCCAATCTTCCCATCACGAGTCCCATCAAAAGCCCAAGTCCCATCTGCCAAACAAAGCCGATAAACAACGTAAAGGCATTATTCGATTCAGGAGCTTGTATCAACTGGATCAGAGAAATCGTAAGAAAGACCGCCATAGGGTCATTCGTACCTGATTCAGCCTCTAATGTAGAGGTAAGCCGTCGCTTAATGTTTTTACTCCCAAGGACAGCGAATACGGCTGCTGCATCGGTAGAACCTACAATCGCTCCGAACAGAAAGCCTTCTAACCATGACACACCAAGGATATATTTAGCGAATACGCCAACCATAACAGTAGTTAAAACCACACCGAGCGTGGCTAAGGATAGAGAAGGAACAGCCACCTTGCGGACATCAGTCCACTTCGTTTGTAGTCCACCCTCAAATAAGATCACAATCAGAGCGAGGATTCCAAATAACTGGGTTAAAAATGCATTATCAAAATAAACAAAGTGACTCAGCACCATCCCAACCGCAATAAAGAGAACCAATGAGGGCAATCCGAAACGGGAAGAAAATTTAGTGGTTATCACCCCGACAACCAATAAGATCGCAAATAGAAAAATGGAATTGTCCGTTGTAAATTCCATTGACACCCTCCCTTCCGACCATTCTACTGTACTCCTTATTATATCATATTTTTTGCCTTTCTTTGTGCTTACGGATCAATAGTAAGAAAGTTTCGAGTATTTTATTCAATTCCCGTAAATATAAAGGATATTGGGGGTTCTGCGTTTCCTCCCCGACTGAACGCGGAATTAATCTCATCTAGCGAGACAATCTCAAGACACCAAACATAATCTATAGCATCTAAAGTTAGACTTTTAGGGTTTTAGTAAGACCAACTCTCCTTATGTTAAGATCGATTTGGATGATAAAAGAAAGAGGGATTGGGATTGAGACTGATAAAAAAGTTAATACACAAAGAGGTAACCGATCGGAATGGGAAGACGTTTGAGCGTCAAGCTGCCCGGGGGATTATTATGAAGGGATCCAATATCCTCCTTTTATATACGAAGAAATACAATGATTACAGCTTCCCTGGTGGAGGAGTAGAGCTGGATGAAGACCTTCATGACGGATTAAAAAGAGAGCTTGCGGAAGAAACTGGAGCCAAAAACATCAAGATCATCGCCGATTTTGGGATGTTTGACGAGTATCGTCCACACTATGACCCTGAGTATGATCTCCTCCACATGATCTCCTATTTTTACGTATGCCAGATTGACGAAGAGCTTGAGGAAGCGCGGCTTGAGGACTATGAGATTGCAAACGGCACAGCTCCTGTCTGGATTGATATCCATGAAGCCATTCGACATAACAAGGAAGTCATAGCGAACCAAGAAGCAACCATGGGGTATTCAATTGAGAGAGAAACCCTAGTATTGGAATTAGTAGCGGAGGAGTTCTGTTAATCTAGCAAGGCAGCGATGTCGCTGCCTTGTTTTTATAGTTTAAACTTCCCAATCATCTTCTGAAGCTCTTCAGCCATCCCTGTTAAAGTAGACGATGATGAGGCGATTTCTTCCATCGTTGCCAGCTGTTCTTGTACCGCTGCGGAAATCTGCTGAGTTCCTGCAGAAGAAGCCTCGGCAATTCCAATCACTACTTCCATGGACTGGACCACCTGCTCGCTATTGGCTGACATTTGTTCGATAGCAGCTGAAACCCCCTCAATCTGGCCTGCTACATCGTCGATAGACTCCATAATTTCTTTGAAGAAATTGCCCGCAGCATGAACCTTATCTCTTCCGCTGGAGACCTCAGTCATGGCTGTTTCCATCGTGTGGACCGCCTCATGAGTTTCATCTCGAATCGATGCGATCAAGTCGGAAATCTGCTGAGCCGATTGTGCAGACTGTTCAGCGAGCTTGCGCACCTCGTCTGCCACAACAGCAAAGCCCCTTCCTTGTTCTCCGGCCCTAGCTGCTTCGATAGCGGCGTTTAAAGCTAATAGATTGGTCTGGGCTGCGATGCCCGTAATGACCTCTAGGATTTTCCCGATCTCTTGCGAGCGTTCCCCTAGCCCCTTTACGACTTGCGCCAATCCGTCCATCGTATGCTGAATCGACCCCATTTGCTCTGAAGCTGTAGAAATCGCCTCCGCACCTACTTTCGCTCGATCTAACGTGAGAGTGGAAGCCACTGAGACCTTCTGAGTCGACGCAGCAATCTGCTGAATCCCTTGATTCATGTCCGTTAGCATATGTGAGCTTTCTTCAATACTCGTAACCTGTCTTTCGGCCCCGCTGGCTACCTCTTGAATGGTCGTTGCAATTTGTCGGGTAGCTTGGGCTGTCTGCTCGGCACCCGCGGTTAACTCTTCTGCCGAGCTGGCGACTTGTTCGGCATTACGCTTGACTCCAACGATGACTTCTTTCAAGTTATCCGCCATGGCGTTCATATCTCTCGCCAGCCTTCCTACCTCGTCTTGACCGGTTATGGCAATGGAGCGAGTCAAATCTCCTTCAGCAATATTTTGCGCTAACCCAGCCATGCGACTGATCGGCCTCGCAATGCGAAGAGCTAGAACATAGCTGACCGCAATCGAAAGAAGAACTAAGATTACCGTAACGATATAAGATAGTACCTTCTTAGATGAGGCTTGACTCATGATTTCTTCCTGCATGGACACAAAGCCTGGAATACGTGCTACCATAACGCCTGCTACGTTTCCTGTATGCGTGACGAGCGGCTCAAAATAAGCAGCATAGGCCATGCCATGCCATTCAATGACCTCTGTCCTTCCCTTACCTTCCACACGAACCTGGTCTAAATAAGGAAGAATTTCTTTAAAGATAGCCTTGTGTCCGGACAGCTCGGATAGGTATCCCGCTTGTTCCTTGATAGCCTCCCGTGAATCTTGAAATAAGAGATTACCGATCTCATCCGTTTTCGTATCCGTCATGACATAATAATCATCATCGTTTACTAGAAACAAGGTATTCCCAATCCCCTTTAACTGGGAGACCTCTTGAATCATTTCCTGATAAGTCTGGCGCCCGACAACAATGGCCCCGATGATCTTCCCTTCAACCATAATCGGTGCGGAGACCTGTAATTTCCCATCCTCCTCATTGACTTCCCAGGAGGCTACCGTTTTTCCGCTGTTTAAAGCTTCATTGGTAGACGTGTATTTCAGCCCCGCAAAACCATCAAAAGCTGGATTGGTGGGACAAGCGAGGATCGGAGTATTTCCTTCTATTGTTCGATCGGCTAGACTGGTAACCCAAATCAGGTCAATTCCTGCCTTTTCTTTGGCAAGCTCTGAAGATTTTCGAAGGGCCTGGTGAATCTGTTCAGGATTGCGTTCCTTAAGCCCTTGTATGACCTGTTCATCCGAGGCCATCTGCTCGGCTAATAAGATGGACGTTCGCGTAATATGATCGAGTTGGCTTTCCACACTTGCCTCTAGCATGAGTACCTTCTCATTAAGCTGCTCCTGCAATAGCTGCGATGTATATTCCGCATTCTCCTTCAGCATAGATTGAGCAAATATTAAGTTAACGGAAGCAATAATAATAAAAATCAGGCCATAGATCGTAAGTAATTTCACTTGCATTGACTTCATACCCCTTAAGTTCCTCCTGTTATGACAATAGTTGGATTAATATCAATTATCATAATTCAAAAGTCCTGTGATGTACAGAGATTGGTATACAAAAAACGAAACAACACAAAAAGAGCAGCAGCTGGATACAGTGCTCCTCAATCTCCTATTGCTTTATCCATTTTTTATAAAAGATTGACAATAAATATGTGGCCAATCTTATGGAAAATACACTGGCCCAATAGT
>JBEQAI010000218.1:0-6222 GCA_041640415.1 Ammoniphilus sp.
TCGTTAGATAGCATGGTGATCACAATGTCACTATTTTTCGCAGCTTCCTTGGCTGAGGAGGCTACGGAAGCTCCCGCTTCCGCCAACTTCATCGAACTTTCCCGTGAACGGTTATAAACCATGACTTTATATCCTGCACGCAAAAGATGCGTAGCCATCGGTCTTCCCATCGTGCCCAGTCCAATAAAACTAATTTTCATCATCGTATTCCTCCTGGAATTATCCATGTAATCTCATGTTTTCTTTGTAGCCAGATCTAACTTAGTTTACTCTTTGCACAAAGCAAGTATAAACAAAAATTTAAAAATTGGCAATTATTTAGTGGTATTTGATTCCTTTGGACCTTAATCTGTGGAGACCGGGTTCTAAAGAGGCAATCCCTACTACCATCCATACCGTAAATAGTCTCTTATTAATATAGTCAAATACTTGTTTAACTGATTGGTTTGCGTGTTGGCAAAATGGGGATTTTACGACTTCCAGAAGGATCCCATTTTGTTAGATGACTTATGTAAAAACACATGAAACCGGATGGTGTGGTCCATACTTTAGTCGGAAAAGCGGGAAGCAATGATCGTCAACGGCAAAGTGCTTTGCACTTTACCTTCTGATGAGGGACTGTCCCTCAGTTGAGTAAAGCACGATAGTGCTTTACGATAACGTTCACGGGCTCGCCGCCTATTGCTCAGTATATCGCTGACAGCGAGGCCATGAAGCTGATCGTGAAGCTCGTATTAACCCCCGTGGTGCTGGTCGTATTTGCTATTATGAATCCTATCGTTCTGATGCTAGCCAGCGCTGTATTCTTTGCGTATTTTTACTATAGAAGAACAGAGATTTCTACTCTCTATAGATGATCTGCCTTGTGCAGGTCTTTTTTTTATTCGAAAAGGAGTAACCGTCAACAGCAAAGCATTCCATACCATGCGATAACGACCAAAAAAGGGGCAATGAAATACTCCAAGATCGTTACGAAACCGACTTTTAGGAACAGCTTTTGATAGGCAAACAAACAACTTCAGGTAGATATACGGATAGAGTTTAGACACTATTTGTTATATTGGAAGAGCTTTGTTCCCGTTATAATCATAAAAAGATTGCAAATATTAATTATTATTAAAAAGGGGGCAGCACACACAAAAGAAAGGGGCAAATCGACAGACGGATTTAAAAAACTACTATTAAAGGGAGGTTACTAGTTCATGAAAAAACGGCTACTTCTATTTTTATCTATGATACTCATATCCCAAATTCTTCTAATGGGATGCTCTAATGCAAGTCAGGGAAAGAGCGCCGATGGGGGGGTTATTCCACTTTACACTCCGGGTGTTGGAGGCATTAATTATATTATTTCAGCTGGTGTTACGAATCTAGTAAATAGCACGGGCGCGATCCCTAATAGCCAGATGGTAGCTGAAACAACCAAGGGCTCAGTTGAGATGATTGCCAGTGTAATAGATCAATATGGGTTAGGGCGACCTGCCATTGGGGCTCCAGATACAAGGACGCTTCAAAAGGTGTACAAAGGTGAGTTGGAGCAAATTCAAGGTGAGCACCCAGAATTAAGGGCCATTAGTTATCTTAGCTATACAGCTCTTCACGTGGTTACCCAAAAGAATTCTGGCATTCAATCGTTCGGGGATCTGAAAGGGAAAAAAGTCGGGACTTTCGTACCGGGGGAAGCAGTCTTTCATTTTGTAGAAGGGATTTTAGGTGAATATGGAATTACTTCTGCAGATTACAAGCCTATTCCGTTGACCATGTCAGAAATCCAGGACGGGATCCGAAATGGGAGTATTGATGCTGGTGTGATTACTGGGGCCATTCCTTCCCCGCTTATTCGTGAGTTAGCCCAATCTACTGATATTAGATTACTCTCCATAGAGCCTGAGAAATTGAAAGCGTTCTTAGAAAAAGATCCAGCCTTTTCTTCCATCGAGGTTAAAGCCGGAACTTATCCTGGACAAGATACTGATGTCATTATTGGTACTATGTTCTGCACTTATATTACACATGAAAAGACAAGTGACGAGATCGTTTATAACTTTTTAAAGACAATCCTAGATCATTCAGACCAAGTGAAAACTTTTCATCCTACAGCCAATATCACTAGAGAGACTGTAGCGGATGCCATTAATATTCCGCTCCATCCGGGAGCGAAAAAGTATTTTGATGAACATGGCATAAAATATTAGAATTTCTATGGGAAATGGATCCCTTCCATTTCCCTCTAGTTTTCCTTTAATCTCGAACTTCAGGGGGAATAATCTGTGATAATAAGATGGAAAACCTACGCCGTTACGGCCATAGCTCTAACCCTAGCCGTCTTTCATTTATATGCGGGTGGCATTCAGATTTTCCCATCTCTTCAGCAAAGAGGAATCCACTTCGGATTGGCATTAGCTCTCATATTCCTACTCTATCCGATGGTGAAGCGTAAAGGACAGGAGAATCATCGCTTCCTCCTTTGGTTCGATGTATTACTGGCCCTGGCTTCCATTTTTATCGGTTTCTACATCTTTGTGAATTTTCTCCCGCTGTCGGTCGCCATGAAAACGACAAATACTACCATGTTTGTCGTGGGAATCCTGACCATTCTTATTACATTGGAGGCCTCACGAAGAATCATTGGCTGGGCGCTTCCTGTTCTGGCTATCATCTTTCTATTATATGCTTTGTTTGGGGAGCGTTTACCGCTCATGATGGCACATACCGGCTACTCAATGGAGCGAATCCTGAATCAAGTGGGGTTATCCACCGAAGGAATCATGGGGATGGCGCTAGGTGTTTCTGCCACTTATGTTGTTTTATTCGTTGTGTTTGGAACGTTCTTAGAGAAGTCTGGTGCAGGAAAATTCGTGATTGATTTGGCCTTTGCCTTGGTAGGACGTTTTCGGGGTGGTCCAGCAAAGGTATCCGTTATTGCCAGTGCGTTATTTGGCTCCATTAATGGCTACCCGGTGGCAAATGTCGTAACAACAGGTGTCATTACGATTCCATTAATGAAAAAAAACGGTTATTCATCCCATTATGCGGGGGCAGTGGAGTCGGTCGCCTCAACGGGAGGGATGCTCTTGCCTCCCGTGATGGGCGCAGTAGCGTTTCTTATTGCTGATTTCCTGCAGGTTGATTATATCACCGTAGCTTTGGCTGCCCTGATTCCGGCTTTGCTCTATTTCATTGCGATCTTTATCATGATTGACCTCAGGGCGGCAAGATATGATAAAGGCGCAGAAAAACCGAAAGCCGAAGTCATAGATATGAAGCAAACGATTAAGACAAAAGGGCATCTCATGCTCCCATTAGTTGTCATGGTTTATATGCTCGTCATTGTCCAAGTTAGTCCCCCATTGGCCGCCTTCTGGTCGATCCTCTCGGTTCCGCTCGTTGGTTTACTGCGGAAGGAGACGCGAATGTCCTGGAAGGATTGCTTCGATGCCCTCAAGCAGGGGATTGAACTTTCCTTGGTCGTTGCGGCCGCTTGTGCTTGTGCGGGTATTGTTATGGGAGTCATCAATATGACAGGGATTGGTCTAAGATTCTCAGGATTGCTTGTGGAGTTCTCAGGCGGAAGCTTATTTATGCTCCTGCTGCTTACCATGGCGGCCTCCATCGTTTTAGGTATGGGACTACCGCCAGTCGCTGCCTATATTATCCTTGCTGTTTTGGCTGCTCCGGCTATGGTGAAAATGGGCGTACCTGCCATGGCGGCTCATATGTTCATCTTTTATTATGGTACTTTATCCGTGATCACACCGCCAGTTGCTATTGCATCGTATGCTGCAAGCGGAATCGCCCAGGCAAATGCCATGCAAACGTCATTAACCTCTTGCCGATTGGCCCTCGTGGCTTTCATCATTCCTTTTATGTTTGTGTATGGCCCTGAACTAATCTTCCAAGGGACTTGGATGGCAATTGTCATTTCTACGGTTACAGCTTTACTCGGAATTTATTCCTTAGCCATTGCTTTGGAAGGATTTCTTAGAGGTGAGATTCTATACGCATCAAGAATTTTGTTGTTCCTTAGTTCCTTGCTGTTAATCCATGTAGGGTGGATGAGTGACATGATTGGTTGTGTTGTTATCACCTGCGTGCTAATCTACGAGCTAAAGTATAGAAACTATGTAAACACGTATAATCAGTCGAAATTCACCCCAAATGTGGAAGAAAAGTAGTCGATGTGGGAAGGGCTGACCTTTATAAGGGCAGCCCATTCTAAGAGAAAAAATATCGACCGCTAATTTCATCTATTTCTTTCGTTTCTTTTAGACACAATGTGCGAATTTCGCCCCCTATCATTTCTATTATAATGACACTACAAGCATCATTCGAAGGAGGTTAAGATGAATCACCCGAGCACGAAATCTTGTTGTTCAATTAGCAGAAATAGGTCTCTCGGAGAAACGGAGCGAGTTGAAAGTATTCTTATAAACCCAAAGACCATAGATGGAATGGTTTACCTTGAGGGTGGGGAATTTCTCATGGGAACAAAGGATCAAGAAGGCTACGCCGCAGATGGAGAGGGGCCTGTTCGCAAGGTTAAGCTCAACCCTTTTTATATCGATGCTACTACCGTCACGAATGCTCATTTTCTGCAGTTTGTGAAGGAGACGGGTTATAAAACGGAAGCGGAGCTATTTGGATGGTCTTACGTGTTTCATTTGCTTGTTTCCCAGAAGGTAAAAAAGGAAGTGAAACAGTTCCATGAACAGGTTCCTTGGTGGTTGCCTGTAGAAGGGGCCTACTGGTTTCACCCTGAAGGCCCTGATTCTTCCATCGAAAGGCGCATGGATCATCCCGTCGTTCATATTTCTTGGAATGATGCGGTGAGATATTGTATGTGGGCTGGAAAGCGGCTGCCAACTGAGGCAGAGTGGGAGTTTGCTGCACGAGGAGGGCTTGTTCAGAAGAAATTTCCATGGGGAGATGAACTGCAGCCTAATGGACAGTTTATGTGTAACACTTGGCAAGGAAATTTTCCTCATCAAAACACCGCAGATGATGGTTATATAGGAACGGCCCCTGCCCGATCCTTTTCCCCTAACGGTTACGGTTTATATCAAGTTTGTGGAAATATATGGGAGTGGTGTTCCGATTGGTTTACTGCGAAACACTCGGGAAAAAGCACGCTGGATAATCCAAAGGGTCCGAAAGCAGGGCAGTTCAAGGTGATCCGTGGAGGATCTTATCTCTGTCACGATTCTTATTGCAACCGCTACCGGGTTGCAGCACGCACGCATAACACACCCGACAGCTCTACAGGTCATATGGGTTTTCGTTGTGCAGCGAATGCATAACAATGCGAAAGTTGAGGGGAGAGAAAGAAATGGAAAAATCTTATGGTAATACGTATCGAGCCTCATTCCTTTGGTCCTTGATCAAAAGAACATATCGGTTACTCAATCAATCTTAACTTGGGGGGAATTGTTATGAAGACAAATGTTGTATATATTGTGCTGGATGACTCTGGATTCTCTGATCTTGGATGTTTTGGTTCCGAGATTAAAACGCCTCACATGGATAAGTTGGCTGAAAATGGGCTACGGTACACAAATTTTGAAGCAACTCCGTTATGTTCGCCAACCCGAGCTTCTTTATTGACAGGCCGAAACAACCACACCGTAGGGATGGGGACGGTTTCCAATTTTGACATGGGCTTCGATTATCCGAATAGGCGCGGCCGGATTACTCCTGCAGCAGGTACCCTTGCAGAGGTCCTGAAGGAGCACGGTTATAATACGTATGCGGTGGGAAAATGGCATCTAGCGCCAACTCATCAGATAACTCCAGCTGGCCCTTTTGAAAACTGGCCGCTATATAAGGGTTTTGATCGCTATTATGGCTTTATTGAGGATTCAGCGGATCAGTATAGGCCAGAGTTAGTGTGCGATAATCATTATGTTAAGCCACCTAAAAAAGACAACTACCATCTGTCAGAGGATCTGGTAGAACAAGCCTCGCAGTTTGTTACCGATCAGGTGTCCGTTGCCCCAGAACGTCCCTTCTTCCTTTATCTTGCATTCGGAGCGCAGCATATGCCTCATCAAGTGCATAAGCGATATATTGATATGTACAGGGGAGTTTACGATAAAGGGTGGGACCAGATTCGGGAGGAACGCTTTTTGCGCCAGAAAGAATTAGGCATTATTCCAGCTGCAGCAGAGCTTGCTCCGAGAAATCCAGGCGTTAAGTCATGGGAAAGTCTAACTGATGATGAAAAGC
>JBEQAI010000219.1:0-6219 GCA_041640415.1 Ammoniphilus sp.
GTTTTCTAATATCAGAGGGGGTTTGCACCCAGCTCGACGTTTTCATATCGAAATTCCCGAGTTTTTGCAACGTTCGATATTGATCCTCCGATAAAAGTTCAATCCCCATGGCAGTTGCCATATCCATTGCACTATTTTCTGGTTTATGTTTTTTCCTTGACTCCAACGCTTCACGGTCATAACAAACACTTCTGCGTCCTTGAGGACTTTCCGCTGAACAATCAAAAAAAATGTATTCGTCCCTCTTTTCATCATATCCAACAACATCCGGTTCGCCTCCGGTTCTCTCCATTTCATGGAGCGACCACATTTTTTCTGTATTCCCTTCCAGTTTTGCTTGGACTTTAGACCATTCAAGACCATGATGGCGATTCATGTTTTTCTCAAAACGGGCTTTCAATGCCCTGAGTAATTCTTCACACTCTTCTAGTGACAACTCCTTATTTCTGTTGGTCATATTTGTTACCCCTTATTGTTTTAAAAAGAGGAATCGACGGAACATTTATCAGCTAACGATTCCCGTTTTGCAAAATAGTTAATGGTGCTAACAAAACGATTTAACCACTTAGGAAAAAACGGCTTTCTTATAAGAATCTTACTTCCCTCTATCAACTATTTACAGATATTCCTCTCAGCAATATCCACTCTAACCTCGTTATCTTAGGGATAATCAATTGAGTTTGGTAACTACATCGCTAGGTTATAAAGGTACCTATCGACCTGTTCATACGCCGAATCAATCAAATCATCAAGTTGATCGCGATAAGTATTCAATAGCATAATTTCATGCCATAACTCCTCCTTAGGATTCGTTTCATCCATATCAATAAGTTCATATATAAAGTCAATTTTATCGTCCAGTTCATCCCTTTTGGCATTCCATTGCTTAATTTGATCAAACAATCTTTCCTGAGGATAGTTCACTTTTTTCACTCCGTTCCTTGGTTTGATATCCTACTTTAATGTTATATTGACACTTAACCAATAAATTTATTCCATAACTTTCCATTAATCTTGGAAATGTTCAACCAAATTTCTCCCGTTAATAGAGCTCCAATGTTCTATGAGAAGCTAGTTTCTAGTCGCAAAGCCGTATAACAATCTGAGTGCCCTTATGCTCAGTACCAAAAAAGACTAATTGTATGTTATCCAAGTATTAGACTGCAATAATTTAGAATTATAACTCTAATGTATATCTACGTTTGCTATAGAAGAAGGATACTGAAATACAATTCATTGCTAGATATTCAATCCTGACACTCCTGTTAGGATCTTTGCTCATGGGGTGTGCGGGCGGAGAGCAAGCAAAAGAACCAGCAGTACCAGCAGAAGCCAGCCAACCGGAAGCATATACCTTGAAAATTGGAATGGTTTCAGACGCTGGAGGCATTAATGATAATCCATTTAATGAATTGACTTGGGAAGGCTTGCAAAGAGCAGAAAATGAACTCGGTATACAAACCCAATATACGGAGTCTAAGTCTGACGCCAACTACCTCCCCAACTTAAATCGTTTGCCCGGGATGGGTACAACCTTCCTTGGGGAGTCGGCTTTACGATGGAAGATGCGATTCCAAAAGTGGCGTAGACCATACCCGATGCGAAATTTGGTATTGTGGTTTCTGACCTTGGCGGAAATATTCCTGAAAACGTAGCCGCCGTTACTTTCAAAGAACATGAAGACTCTTACTTAATGGGCATCATTGCTGGATCTATGACAAAAACGAATAAAGTTAGTTTCATTGGAGGAATGATATTCCCTTTGATTGAAAGAATACGGCTTTAAAGCGAACCGGATAAAGTTGAAGAATACAAAAATAAGATAATATCCGGCGAGATTAAAGTTCCTCAAACGGAAACAGAATTCAAAGGATAATAAAAAATCTGCCCCGAAAAGGCAGATTTTTTTCCTTTTGATACTTAAACTTTCTCAATCCATCCCATTTGCCTAATATGATCCCCATTAACCTTGGCTAATTGATTTATTAACTCGATTTGGAAGCTCCCGGGACCTTCTTCTCCCTTTTTGTTTGCGGCGATTTCGGCTGCGACACCATAACTCACCAGGGCGGAAACCGACGCCATCAACAGGTCAGGTTCCACAGCAGAGAATGCGCCTATAATGGATGTCAATAAGCACCCTGCCCCTGTCACCTTGGTGAGTAAAGCATGTCCATTTCGAACCACATAGGTGCTTTGTCCATCGGTGATCACATCCTCTTTTCCAGTAATCACCACAACCAGGTTTAACTGAGCTGCTGCTTTTTGCGCTAGAGAGATCGCATTCCCATTGCCTTCACCGGAGTCTACCCCTTTGATGCTCCATTTCTCCCCGATGACATGAGCCACCTCCGCTGCATTTCCTCTCAAAATGGATACCTTGGTTTCCCGCAGGATTCTTTGGGCTGTCTCGGTTCGATAGGGAGTGGCTCCTGCGCCGACAGGGTCGAATAATACGGGAACCCCTTTTTCATTGGCGGCTTGGCCTGCAAGCACCATGGCCTCGACTTCCGTTTCATTTAATGTTCCCATATTCAGCACGAGAGCCCCGGCAATACGCGCCATGTCTTGGACTTCCTGCTTGGCGTAGGCCATCACCGGGGAAGCGCCTAAGGCTAATAAGCCATTCGCCGTAAAGTTGGTCACCACCACGTTGGTAATATTGTGCACCAATGGGTTGGTTGTTCGAACTCGGTCTAAGGTTTCCATGATTTTCTCGATAATCATTCGTTTTCTCCTTCCTATTCCTTTACTTCATCATCAGTCCGCCATCGACCAATAGGGTTTGGCCGGTAATAAACCCGCTCCATTCCGATGCGAAAAACAGAACGGGCCCTACGATATCTTCTGGTGTAGCAATTCTTCGTAATGGGGTCTGAGCAATCAGCATTTCTTTCACTTCTTCTTTGGTTTCGCGACTGGCATCGGTTGGATAGACCAACCCGGGTGCAATGCAATTCACTCGAATGCCTAAGGGACCCAATTCGGCAGCTAAATTTCGGCTGTATCCGATGAGGGCTGTTTTGGCCGTATTATATTCATGATAGGGGACAATGGGCCGTTCCACCAAATCGCTGGCCATATTAATGATGCTTCCCCGCCCCTGCTTTCTCATAACGGGCATGACCGCTTGGCACACATTATAGGTGGATCTAAGTGCTCCATCCAACTGCGACTGATAATCCTCCCATTTCAATTCCCAAGCCATCCGGCGTTGATCCGGATTGAACGTATAGGGTTCAAACGCATTATTGACGACCACATCGATTTTTCCCGTTTCGAGCAGGATTTCCTCGATCATCTTCCCAACGGAATCTTCCGAAGTAACATCAGCCCGGATCGCCCAGGCATCTCCTCCCGCTTCCAAACAGGATTGGACCACCTGGTCGGCTGCTGACTCGTTTTTGACATAGTTGACGACCACGGTGGCTCCCTCCCGGGCAACCCCCCTTGCAATGGCTGCCCCGATTCCGCGGCTGGACCCCGTAACCAATACCACTTTGCCTTGAAGATTCATCCTTCTCCTCCTACTGGTTGGACGATTGATCGACCACCTCAGACATATTGAGGTCATTCTCAATGAGACCTAATTTTTTATAGGTATCTGCTGCCTGCTGAAGCACTTCGGTTTCCAATGCGCCAAGTCCTTTTTCCTCCGTAACGGGAGACATGCTGGATACATTTCTTAATTTGATAATTTCGAGGTTCATGTTTTCATCTTTCCCATCAATGGCATGTTTGACCGCAAGCGATGCCGCTTCCTCCGGATTATCAATCATCCATTGAGCACTGTTCCGGTAAGCTTCCAGAAACTTGTCCAACAGCTCTTTTTTCTCCTCATAGGCTTTTTCTGTGACCACGAAGACGTCACTAGGCACATTTAGAAAATCCTTAACCTCCAGCACGTTCACGTCGCCAAGTCCCTTCTGTTTACCGATCAGCAAACCGGTATCCGTGGCAGCTGTGGCATCGACCTGTCCCTGCATTAAAGGAGCAAAGTTCAGCAGTCCCGTCTCTATGATGGTAACGTCTTTTTCCGTAAGACCTGCTTGGTGAAGGAGAACTAATAGATTTTGTCTCGTCCCGCTGCTTAAGCTATAGACCCCAATCTTTTTTCCTTTTAGATCTTCTGGTTTAGTGATATTGTTCTCTTTCAACGAAACGACATTAAACACATTCTGCGGGTAGATGTTGTAGATCACGCGAAGCTTCTCCCCTTTGTCCAAGGCAAAGAATAAAGAACCAGGGTCGGTAAAGGCAATATCGGCTTGACCGGATAGAATGTTCTTAATCGCATCTCCCCCGCCGGCTCCGGGAATGAACGTCAGTTCTAGTCCTTGATCTTTAAAAAATCCTTTTTCTTGATCTACGAGCACATTCGTTTGTTCGGTAATCGGCTTGCTCCAGCTTGCCATCCTGATCGGCTCAGGTGTCTCGGTAACGGGAGCCGCTTGGTTCGGTGCTTCTTGGCCTGCACACGCCGATAATAAAACGGATATGGATAGGATTAAAGAAGTAAACATGTTTTTTGCTTTCATCTCTTGGTCTCCTCTAAATAGGTTTTTAGCCATCTTTTTTCTAATAAGTTTACGAGTTGATAAAGGAACATGCCTAAAAGCGTAAGTAATATCAAGACGGCAAACATCAACGGCGTGTCCATCATCCCCTGGGAGGCGATGATCAGAGCGCCAAGTCCTTGGCTTCCGCCGATAAATTCACCTACCACGGCCCCCACAACCGCCAAGACGACGGCTACCCGAAGACCAGACAGAATGCCGGGCAGACCCGCCGGGATTTTGAGCTGCGTGAGGGTTTGCCAACGGGTGGCCCCTAATGCTTTAAATAATTCCAGCTTTTGGCCGTTGGTATAGTGAATCGCAGTCATTGTATTTTCAAGCAGCGGAAAAAAACAAATCAAAGCTGTAATGACGACCTTGGATGTCATTCCAAACCCAAACCAAAGGATAAATAAAGGAGCTAGCGCTAACTTCGGGACCGCTTGGCTGGCTATGATATAAGGAAAGAACAGCTTTCGCAGGATGTCCACTTCCCCCATGATCACACCAATGGCAAATCCAATGGCGCAGCCGAAAAAGAGCCCCAGCACGACCTCTGCCGAGGTTCGTAGGATATGCGGGAGAAAATAGCCGCTGATCAGCCCCTCTACCAGAGTATAGAGAATCACAGAGGGGGCCGGAAGGACAAGCTCTGACATCTGTCCCGCGATCCACTCCCATCCAGCCAAGAGCAGGCCAAGAAGGAGCAAGGAATAAACGGAGGTTTTGTTCATTTTTGGCCTCCATTCATGGCCTGCCGGATGCTCCAGCAAAGCTCACTAAAGGTTGGTTGCACTCTCATTTCCACCTGGCGCGGCTTAGGCAAGGGGACCTCCACTTCATGCACCAGTTTGCCTTCAGCCATTACAGCGACCCGGTCCGATAGGTAGACGGCCTCCGCGATATCGTGGGTGATAAATAATACCGTGGTCTGGTTCAATTGACACAGCCGCAGCAAATCATCCTGAAGCTCTTCACGGGTGATCGCATCCAAAGCCGCAAAAGGTTCGTCCAAAAACAGCATGGCGGGCCGTTGGATCAGGGCCCTGGCGATTGCCACGCGGCTTTGCTGTCCGCCCGATAACTGTTTGGGATATTGATCCTGATACCCTGACAGCCCCATCAGATCCAGTAAATGCCTGGCATAATCGACGTCTTCCGGAGACGGTTTCCGCTTCAAGGAGATAGGGAGCAGGATATTTTCCATCGCGGTTTTCCATTCCAATAAGGTCGGTGCTTGAAATACGTATCCTGACGAAGGGGATGGGCCCTTTACTTGTTGGTGGTCAAGCGCAATGGTTCCTTCGTCGGGAAGCAAAAGCCCGGAAGCCAACTTTAACAGCGTCGTCTTGCCACACCCGCTTTTTCCTAGAAGACAATGAAATTGGCCTTGGGGAATCGACCAATGGATATTTTGGAGGACAGGCCCTTTCTTTTCATATCCATAGGTGACTTCCTGAATCGTTAAAAAGCTCATCTCCTCACCTCCTAATCGATGTATGGAGCAAATGATTCGGCCTCGTCTTCTGCTGTCCATTCAATATCCACCATCTGTACCAGATCCGCTAAGTTGAAGCGGCCATCATGATGCCATCCCGCCTCTGGTGAGGTCATCTTGCCTAAGGACGTGATCCGGGTGACTCCGGCTTGTCCAAGCACATGA
>JBEQAI010000220.1:0-6137 GCA_041640415.1 Ammoniphilus sp.
ATTAATGATTATCCGAACGTCCCCCAAAAAACGAAAGAAAAAGTCATGAAAATTATCAAGGAATACAATTATTATCCGAACCTATCAGCGCAAGTTCTAGCGGGAAAGAAAACCAAAACATTGGGTTTGTTTATCATTGAACGGGGACACCTATCTGAAGACACATCGGTCAATGAAGTAATCACCTGTTTGATTGAGCATGCCTCTATTTACGGCTTTTATGTGCTTGCTCATGTGATCAGGGATACAACCGATCCCGAGAATGTTCACAATGTGAAGGAATTCTTTTATCAAGGAAGAATTGACGGTGGCATTTTTATTGGCGCAGCTAACCATGAACCCCTGGTCGAAGAATTAATCGCTGAGGGTTTCATTGTGGGCATTGTCGATCAGGTCCTTCCGGGCCGGAATGAATCGAATAGGATCGTATGCAACTTCAATAATGAAGGAGCAATCATGCATGCAGTAGATTACTTCGTAAGCATGGGTCATAAGCGGATTGGAATCATTACCAGCGATATGAAAAAGTCTTCCACAACTTCTAAGCTGAATGGCTTCCTGGCGGCAATGGAAAAGCACGGCTTATCCATCAATGACAGATGGATTCTTCCAGGCTTTTATGAGGGTGGGGGGTACGCCGCCATTGAGCATCTGGTCCGACAATCCAAGGATTTGCCCACGGCCATTTTTGCTTCCAATGATAATATTGCATTTGCTGCCATTAGGGCGCTAAATGATTTTTCTCTGAGAGTTCCAGAAGATATATCGATTATCGGTATGAACGATCAGAAATTAAGCGCCTATTATAAGCCTGCTTTGACCACATTTCGGGCAAACTTCCGGGAAATGATGCTATTGGTGACAAAAATGGTAGTAGATTCTATCCAGTTAGGTGTAGGAGAAGAATCCCTCAAGGTGACCATGGATTTGCAGTTTATTGAACGTGAATCTGTCGCAAGAATCAACTGAGTGCCTCTATGAATCCACTCATTAGAGGCGTTTCTTTTACAAATCTGTGAACGCGTGTTTATAACATTATTAATTACTATAAATATCGGGAGGGATCGATCTTGGAAGGAATTACAAGCAAAAAAATCGTGAAGTTAGGACTTGTGGTAGATAATGTGGAAGAGGCAGCGATGTATTACGCTAAATTGTTTGGAATGGAGATGCCGGAAATTTTTACTCCTGGCCCCGAAACTCCGCCTGACCCTACAGGAAAGACCTATACCTGGTTTAAAGGAAGTGATCGGAAACCGCGCTGCAAAATAGCGAAAATCTATACGGAGCCAGTTTATCTCGAACTGATCGAACCTCTGCCAGATGTACCGAATCCTTTCTCGGAATTCAAAGACCGGCATGGGCAAGGCGTTTACTTTATCTCTTTCTACATAGACGGATTTGAAAAGCATATTGACTTCTTGGAGACGCTGGGAATGCCCCTTTCCTTTAAACAGGATAAAGGACATGAGAGATATGCCTATTTTGATTCGCTAGCAAAGCTTGGAGTGACCATAGAGTTGAAAGAAGTAGGAGAAAGATAGTCGTTTTTTGTCATAATAATTCAGAAAATTAAATTCCATCAGAAATTACTGTAAACAACACTTAGTTTTTTCTATAAAACGTAGAAAGAGGGATGTTGATGGAAAACAGGAATCTACTCGGGACCGACCACATTGTACAGATTGCCTTGGTCGTACATGATATCGAAAAAACCAGCCAAGCCTATGCGGACTTTTTCGGGATTGAAAAGCCAACATGGAAATGGACAAACCCCTATGAACAGGCCCTAACGACCTATCAAGGGAGTGAAACAGAGGCTAGGGCTAAGCTAGCATTTTTGAACATCGGACCGATGGTCATTGAGTTGATTGAGCCCGACCATCATCCTAGTACCTGGAGGGAGGTTCTGGATCGTCAAGGGGAAGGCTTTCACCATATCGCCTTCCGCGTTGCCGGCATGAAGCAGGTGGTTGATCGATTGGAAAGCCGGGAGATGCCATTGATCCAAAAAGCGGAATACACAGGTGGTCGATACGCTTATATGGATTGCTTGAACGAGTTGAAGCTCATCATCGAACTGCTGGAAAATGACTAGTCAAACGAAAAGGGTTGGGTGAAGTCGAAGCAGCTTTTGAAAAATAAAAAGGAGATGAAGCGATGAGATCGAGAAAGTGGTTCAATCGGCTTGGGATCACGATTCTAACGGGGATGATGTTGGTTGCAAGCGGTTGCGGTTCAAGCCCTGTTAACCAAACGGATCCTGGTACAGCTAATACATCTAGCCCGAGCTCTAAAGACAACCCAACCGTTACCGTATGGATGGGCAGCTGGTGGCAGGATCAAGTGCCAAAGATCGTCGAGGCCTACAAGAAAGATCATCCCAATGTGAACCTGAAAATCGAGACGATGCCGATCAACGGCTACCTAGATAAAGCAATTTCAACCGAGCTTGGCGGAAATTCTCCAGATGTCTTGGCCATCGATACCTTGTTCCTCGCAGCCATGGCTGGAAAGGAAATGCTGGAGCCGTGGGATGACTATGTCAAGGACCTGGACCCCCATGATTTCACGAAAGCGATCTGGGATGCCAGCTTTATGAACGGCAAGATGTACGGATTGCCTTATCGCGGGGAATCCAACGTATTCTTCTACAATAAGACGCTATTTGACGAGGCTGGTGTTCCTTATCCGAAGGAAGACTGGACACAGGAAGATATGCTGGAAATCGCCAAGAAGCTTACCATTCCAGGTAAGCAATATGGGGTGGGCATTGCGGCAGCCACCAGTGACCCCGCCAATGTTATGACATCCTTTGCGCCGGTGCTATGGTCGTTTAACGGGGATTTCTTTAACAAAGACAATACCGAGGCTGCCATCAACAACCCAGAAGGCGTGAAGGCCATTCAATTCTGGACCGAACTCTATACCAAATACAAGGTGGTTCCTGAAGGAAGCACAAACTTTGCCCTGACAAAGGATGTCCAGCCGCTGTTCGTCAGTAATAAAGTGGCGATGATGCCGGGGTCCACCAGCATGCTGAAGCTAGTGCAGCAGCACCCGGAAATGAACTGGGGAATGCAATATGCACCCGATAAATTCGGCCGGGCCGGCGGTTGGATATGGACCATCCCGAAGAGCGCTAAGAATAAAGAGGCGGGACGCGAATTTGCGCTCTGGTTCGTACAACCGGAAAATCTGGGGGCGCTTTCATCTGTCACCTTCCCTGTGCGCAAGTCAGCGACCAATATGGCTCCTTGGGATAGCCAAGATATGCAATTTTTGCAATCGGCCAGCCAATATCAGAGATCATTGCCGATCGTACAGAACTGGTCGGAAATGCAGGCCGGCATCATTAATGAGCTGCAGAAGGTATTGACAGGTGGCAAATCTCCGCAGGATGCAGCGGATACCATGGCCAAACAGATGAATGAGCTGTTGAAAAAGCAATAGCAGTAGGGTTCCGGCAGTCTCCCGATGGCCCACGCGCTAAAGGTGCTGCCGGAGAAATCTTTTAAGTGGAAAGAGGTGGTGATCGATGAACACCCTGCAAAGGGAATTACATAAAAAGACGCCGGTGATTCGCTTCCAGAGGAGCTTTCGCAAAAACATGTCAGCCTATCTGCTGATCCTGCCATGTGTGCTGCTTTTAGCTCTCATGATGGTATATCCAGTCTTTCAGACGATCCGGTTCAGCCTCTTCGATGTGAAGCTTCCATCGTTTGATATGCAGTTTTCTGGGTTGAGCAATTTTGCAAGGATTTTTTCCAAAGATGAGATCGCGACCGTTTTCTCCAATACCTTTGTCTGGATTATTGGTTCGATCATTCTGAAGTTTATTTTGGGCTTTTGGGCGGCGATTATTTTCAATACAAAGGTAAAAGGCGGTGTTTTCCTTCGCATTCTCTGCCTTCTTCCGTGGACGATGCCCTCGATTGCCTCCTCGAATTTATGGAGATGGATTCTGCAAAGTGATACCGGCTTGCTTAACGAGTTCTTAAGATCCTATGGCATGGGAGCACTTGCGCGCAACTGGCTGGGTGATCCCCAAACGGCCATCTATGCTGTCATGGTAGCCAATGCTTGGGCCGGGTTTCCTTTCGTAATGCTGATGATTTTGGCGGCCATGCAGGGAATCCCCAAAGAGCTGTATGAAGCAGGGGAAATCGATGGAGCGGGGCCAGTTCAGCTGTTCCTTAACATTACCCTGCCCATATTAAAACCCATCATCATTGTGGTTTTGCTTCTGCAGATTATCTCCAATATGAACTCCTTTGACATGCTATATGTCTTGACGGGAGGCGGCCCTGGCGGAGCATCCGAGACACTGGGATTATTTATCTATCGCCTCGGATTTACCAATTTTGATTTCGGCGGCGCTTCCGCCATTAGCATTGCTCTGCTGGTGATCGCTTTTGGATTCTTTATTTTTTACAGCCTCATGAATAACAAGGTGAAGCGAGGTGAGGCTTGATGATGGGAAAGAAGAAGACAAGAATGCTGCAGCATGGTTTGGTGTACCTGTCAGCGCTCATCCTTTGTGGTTTCAGCCTCATCCCCATCTTGTGGGGGTTGAGCACCTCAGTGAAGCCAGAATTTCTGCTCTATAAACCGGAATGGATTCCGTCTCAGGTCACCTTCCAGCATTATGCTGATATTCTAAAAAATCCACTCATGGCGGCTTATTTTAAGAATTCTTCGGTCATTGCTCTGGGCTCCACCTTCTTTTCTTTGGTCATTGGCATCATGGCTGCTTATGGATTTTCTCGCTTTAAATTTCGGGGGAGAGAGACCCTCCTTTGGTCGATTCTATTTTTCCAGATCTTCCCACGAGTGGTCATTCTGATTCCTTTTTATATCACCCTGAAAAATCTGAATATACTTGGCAGCTATGCCGGATTAATCCTGGTCTACCTGATTGTCATCCTGCCCGTTTCAGTCTGGCTACTAAAGGGATTCATTGATAAAATTCCGCATGAAATCGAAGAAGCCGCAGTGATCGACGGTTGTTCCACCTTTTCGATGCTCTGGCGGATCGTGATTCCGATGATTTTCCCTGCTATCGCAGCCGTTGCCATGTATTCCTTTGTCCTCGCCTGGAATGAATTTTTGTTTGCCTTGGTATTCAGCTCAGGCAATGAGACACGACCGTTAGCCGTTGGGTTGGCCTTCTTTATTGACGAGCAAGGGGTACGTTGGGGAGATCTTATGGCCGCTTCGATTCTCATGAGTATCCCTGCGATTCTAGTATTTTCCGCCGCCCAAAAACTGTTAATGAAAGGGCTGAGTGAAGGGGCCGTCAAGGGGTAAACGCATAAGTAACCCGAAGGCTTGAAAGGGGTGATGTCTTCAGCGCATTCATTTTGATGATATAAACCTATTACTCATATAAAAAATGAAAAAATAACAAATTGGAGGAGTTCAAGATGATTAAAGGAATTGGCCATGCAGCCTATACTGTTCAGGATATGGAAAAGACACTTCATTTTTATTGTGATGTGTTGGGCTTCAAAAAACTGTTTGAATTAAACAGACCTGTTAGCGGCGAACCTTGGATCGTTTATCTTCAAGTGCGGGAGGGACAATTCATTGAGTTGTTTTATGGCGGAAGTAAAAATGTAAGTCTCGATAAGGATACGATCGGCTATTCCCACTTATGTCTGGAAGTTGAGGACATTCATGAAATCGCTGATCATATCAAGAGCCACGGGTTGACTTTAGATGTGGAGCCGAAGCAAGGTGTAGATTTAAATTATCAATGCTGGGTAAAGGATCCCGATGGAAACCGGATTGAGTTTATGCAAATGAACCCAGAATCCCCGCAAATGACGACGAAGTAAAGGGAGCGAAAAGGGTGGATAAAATATCAACGGATCAAATCGTAAAGATCGGTATTGTTGTCGACAACATTGAAGAGGCTGTTAAGCATTATGCCGAAATTTTTAATATTGACGTTCCGTCGATACGTGTACCGCGAACAGACGTCCAACCGGACCCTCGGGCCTACACTATGCTTCGGGGAGAGTATCGGAATGTCCGCTGCAAAACCGCCATTGTTCCGCTGAAACCCATTTATATTGAATTGATCGAGCCGTATCACGAACCGAGTCCATGGAACGAATTTAAAGCAAAGCACG
>JBEQAI010000221.1:0-6131 GCA_041640415.1 Ammoniphilus sp.
ACCGCTCCCTATGGAGGTTGCAGGGATATATTTGTAATCACTGCCATATTCCATCTCTCTGTCCATGCTCATTTATATACTCTCCCTTTATTTTTAATCAGTAACAACATTATTGTTCCAAAACCTAGGCTTGTCCAATCCCCCTCCACTAAAGAAAACTTGGCTGGCAGCCTAGTTGCCCTTATGCAGATATAGAATTCTAGATATCTTATAAATTCTTATCTGCTGAAAAAAGCTGCAATATACAATGGATATTCTACCCTTGTATATTACAGCCTTTATTTTCCTAACCTGCATTATCCATTAATTGCATTGAAACTGACCGCTAGTTTTGCTCCTACAACGGCATTGTTTTTTACTAAGGCAATGTTGGCTTCCAAGCTTTTCCCTTCTGTTAACTCTTTCACCTTCCCTAATAGGAATGGGGTTACATCCTTACCGGAAATGTTTCGTTCTTCGGCCTCTTTTAATGCTGTTTCAATGATGTCATGAATGATTTTCTCATCCATCGCGAACTCTTCCGGAATGGGATTGGCAATAACGGCGCCTCCTCTTAGATTTAAATCCCATTTTACTTTCAACATAGAAGCAATGGTTTGCACATCATCAGCACGGAAGTTGATAGGGAACTCGCTTTTGCGTGTATAGAAGGCAGGGAGGACATCCGTTTGATACCCAACAACTGGCACTCCTTTTGTTTCAAGGTATTCCATAGTTAACCCCAGATCTAATATGGATTTGGCCCCCGCACAAATAACCGCCACGTTGGTTTGCCCAAGCTCTTCTAGATCTGCTGAAATATCCATGGTGGTTTCGGCCCCTCGGTGAACCCCACCAATCCCTCCGGTAACGAAGATAGGAATGCCTGCTGCTTCTGCGCATATCATAGTTGCCGCTACCGTCGTTGCCCCTAGTTTCTTGGTCGCAATTAAATAGGCTAAATCCCGTCTGGATGCTTTTGCCACATCTGTACTTTTCCCGAACATTTCTAACTCGTCATCGGATAGACCGATTTTAATTTTTCCCTCAACGATGGCAATCGTTGCCGGAACAGCGCCATGGTCTCGAATAATCTGTTCCACTTCGCGAGCCGTTTGGACATTTTGCGGATAGGGCATACCATGAGAAATAATCGTGGATTCTAGGGCGACGATCGGTTTTCCTTGTTCCTTTGCGGCGCGTACTTCTTCAGATAAAGTTATATATTGTTTCATGATGATTCCTCCATATCTTTTTGTAGTTGTACAGCTGATAAATCTTGCCGGACGGTATAGGGGGATTGCAAAGTCTTATAAGCATTGATACTGCCAGACTTCCCAATCTCGATTAAGGATTTACCTTCTAACCAGGAATAAATTACCGCGGATGAAAAAGCGTCTCCAGCCCCAGTGACATCTACGATCTCATTGGTTTCAATAGAGGGAACATGAAAGACTCCCTCCTCCTTATTCCCTATCATGGATCCTTCTTTTCCATTCGTAATGACTACATTCGAAATTCCGAGTGACAACCAATTCTCTACCGCGTTCTTCCAATCTTCTGCATTCCTGATTTCCGTATGAAAGTAAGTTTCAGATTCATCACGGTTCGTAATGAGCCAGGTAACACCATCTAACTCATCTGGTAATCGATTCATCTTAGGCGCTGATACGGGTATTAAGAAAATGGGTAGATGATGACTTTTGGAAAAGTGACATAGGAATTGAATCGTTTCTTTGGGACAGTTTAAATCGACTACGATACCTTTTGATCGGTTAAGCAATATCTCATATTTGAGTATTAAGTCAGGTGTAATCGCCTCATAGACTTCCATATCCGCTAACGCGATGACTAACTCTCCGTTAGAATCTAATACGGCTGTGTAGGAGCCTGTAGACTTTTCTGGGAATTGGGTCACAGTTTCTAGGTTCATGTAAAGGGATGATGATTCTTCAATGAATGACCAGTCAGTATCGAGGCCGCTTGCAGATATAAGCGACACTTCCATACCTAGCCTGCCTAGGTTTTCCGAGATATTCCGTGCCACTCCTCCTGCATTCTGGGTGGCATAAATCGGATTCGATGTACCTAGCTGCACTTTATCCTTGATGTGGAATTTACGGTCAATATTGGCCCCACCGATACAAATAACATGTTGTGATTCATTTAAAATATACGCTCTGCCTAAAATATCTCCCTTTTTAATTAAACCTGAAATAATGTTTGCAATCGATGGCCTTGATAATCCTAACACTTCCGCAAGCTCTTGCTGAGAAACATAGGGATTTTTTCTTATTAAATCTAAGATCAATCGCTCTTTCTCCGTTAACTTTTCAGGCACAAACTCACCTCATAGAATTACTTTACACTTGTAGTTCGTAATTAACAGGGATTTCATTCATTAAACTTTTGTTAATTTGTTAAACTCTTGTTTGATTTTACTTCTTATTGGCCGTTTAGTCAATATAAAAAGCACCTAAAGAGTAGGTGCTTTAACATGAGGACATTCTCAAAGAACGCCTTGAGAAAACGAACCAAAGCCTACAGGTAAATGAATAGGACCGCACGGCTCATGCTGTGCGGTCTTTTAGATTCATTCTTCATCCAGTTAAATCCCTTTTTCTGTTCCCGTAACTGGTAATTCCAGGGAATGTAAACCGCTTTCATTTCCCTTTTCTTTGATTTCAGCAATCGCATGCTGAATCTCCACCATTTTTTCGTTATCTAATGCATAAAACTTCATGGCAATAAGCGAAGCGATCCAGCCCATCATGGGAATCCCAAAAAACATGACAAAAATCATCACATACAAGGAGGGAGTCAACCCATCCCCTACCTGTGGAAACACTTCTTTAAAACCGATGAGAGCAAGTAACACCCCTACAATCGTTGCTGATATAGAAGAGATGAGCTTATCGACGAAGGAAAACACCGTGCCGAGCATCCCAGGAATGAATCGGCCTGTTTTATAGGTTTCATAATCCGCGCAATCCGCAATCATAGGGATGACCATATTTCCGGTTAAAGCGATAAATCCTAGATGCATGCTATATAAAACAAGAAAAATGATGGTTGCTCCTCCCAGGTTTGAAAGAGAAATGGTGGTAGGATCTATATTTAAGAGAAGTGCTACCAAGCCAACGCCCGTGAGGATGGACAACCAGGTCCCCCCTATAAAGGACTTTTTCAAGCCAGCCTTACGGGCAATGCCTAAACCGATATACGATATAAGAAGAGTGGGAATCACGGTGATTAGAGATACCGTTCCACTCAAGGCGTAATCTCCTAACAGAATTCCAAAGAACATAACAGGTACAACGGGTTGCTGCTTAATCGTAGCAGCAAGTTTATCTGTTGACGCTGCGATAACCAGCATTTGCATAGGCCTGTTACCTTTCAAGACAGGCCAATAATCGCGAAAGTGAGTTTGAACCGTCTGTTCTCCCAAGCCAAAAAACTCTTTGCGATCCTTTTCTGCAATGCCAATAACAGCACAAAGTGTAAATAGAGCAGAACCCAGAATCGTAAACGTTGTTAATTCCGTAAATAACCCCATTTTGAACCCGTCATACTTGGGAACTAAGTAAGAGGCAACAGCAATTTGCAGCCCGACAATTAATAGCGTATTGTACGTTGCATCAAAGATGGAGAAAATAGGGCGTTGTTTCGGGTGGTTCGTTAATACCGTCTGTGCCGCTTTGGTAACCGCTGTCTGAAAAGTATAGCCAATGATATAAAGGATGTGGATTGCGATAAAAAAGATCAATCGAAAATCTTCCGGAATGGTGTGGGTCAAATGAAAGAGAATGAGAACGGATCCAGCTAATATTAGATTTCCTAAGACCATGAAGGGCCTGAATTTCCCAAACTTGGATTCCGTTTTATCCAAGAAAAATCCAATGATTGGATCGGTAAAACCGTCAAACACCCTCATGGCCGTAACAATGGTGCTAATAATAACGACCGATAAACCGGCAATGCCCGTTGCATAATAGGATACAAACATCATGACAAAAAAGTAAAGATTTGTAGCTGTATTATTCAAGGCAAAAAGACCGATTTTCCAAACTTTTGACGTGTGATAGTCTTGATTATTTACCGTTGGATTTAACGTTGACATATGACCATGCAACCCCTTTCATTGTTCTAAAAAATAATAATCGCTTATGAATCAGATTATTAAAATTATATTTTGTTCAAAAAGAGTGCTCTTAAGCAAGAGCACTACTTCTATGCTTTATACCCAAAGTCCGGAATCGCTGACCAGCGTTTGCGCAGTTCATGAGCGGCATACTTTGGTTTGCGTTCACGAGTAAAAATCCCTTTCTTATTTCCTTGTACGCGAATAATTCCTTGGCTCGTGCTGAAATCTGCAAAGTTCCATACCTGTTCGCCAACAAAGTTTTCAAATTCATCAAACACTTCGTGATTAGCTCTTAAATACTCGACTTGGTATTCCTCCGTAAACATGACGGGATCCACATCGTGTAGCCCCGCTACGGTATCTGCTCCATACTCAGTCATGATGATAGGCTTGCCTGGGCAGCGCTTCCGCCATCCATCAAATTCCTCGCGAAGCTTTAGCTTAGCCATTTCAAATTCTCCACCTTCAATATACCATCCATAATAGCGGTTTAAGGCAAGCACATCCACGAGTTCCGCGATTTGGCACTTATCTGGGGTAGACCACAGATGGGTGACAATCGTGACCGGCCTTTTCTGCGGGTCACATTCTTTGGTCAACTCCACAAGCGGCTTAAAGTATTGATCTGCTCCTTTTTCTTCGGAAGCCGGTTCATTGGCGATCGACCACATGACCACACAAGGGTGATTTTTGTCACGGGCGACGAGTTCCTTAATGATCTGGGCATGATGCTCATACGTTTGAATGTTTTCCCATGTGTTTCTAAACTCGCCTTTTCCAAACAAAGTGGCCATGAAGTTCAAATGCACGCCAACAGCAGGGGTTTCATCAATCACGACAAAGCCTTCTCGATCGGCTAGACGCATCAACTCTTCCGAATAGGGATAGTGAGCCGTTCGGAAGGAATTGGCCCCGATCCACTTCATCAGTTGGAAATCCATAACGTTGACGGCTTCATCAAATCCTCTACCGTGAATAGGCGCATCTTCATGCTTTCCGAAGCCTTTAAAGTAAAAAGGTTTATTATTAATGAGGAATTTGCCCTCTTTCACTTCTACCGTCCGCACGCCAAACGGCTGCTCATAGACGTCTAACGTTTGTCCATCCTCTAGAAGCTCTACACGAAGGGTGTATAAATAAGCATTTAACGGCTCCCACAACCTGACATTCGAGATCTTTACCGTCCCATCTGAACCGGTGGTTTCGGCAACCATCGCTCCTGACTCATCCACAACCGTTATCTTAACCTGTGCTTCACCCACAGCAGCTACCTGGTAGCTCACAATGCCGGAAGCGCCTTCAATTTGGGTGACAATCGTGACATCTTGGACATAGATCCGCGGAGTTGTGTAGATCTTTACCGGTCGATGAAGACCTGCATAGTTGAAAAAGTCAAAATTCGGGCTGTTCCGGATGACCTTACCCACTCCAGGTACCTCGCGTTCCGTATAAATGCCAACCGGAAGGGTCGTTTCATCCACAATGTTATTGACGGCAACGGTCAAACGGTTTTTGCCTGCTTGCAAGTAGTTGTTAATTTCCGCCTCAAAGGGAGTAAAGCCGCCCTTATGCTCCATCACCAGTTCACCGTTTACATAGACCTTAGCCGTATGCGTAGCGGAACCAAATCGCAATACGATCCGTTCGGAATGCAATATCGCCGGTACGGAAAATTCCCTTTCATACCAGACCCATCCGACATGATTGCGGATATCTGCTGTTACCCCTACGTCATTGTAGGAAGAGGGAACGGCCATCCTCATCGTGCCGCGCAATGTTTCCTGATACCATTTTTCCTGAAATCCTGTTCCTGTATCGAGCTTAAAATTCCAAATGCCGCTCAAATCGATGAGTGCACGGGTATCTGTCATGATAGGATATAGCATCTTCTTCGCTCCTTTTCTCTCGTAAGTGAAGTTTGTTCTTGCTTCTAAAACCGATTATACTTATATCGTTTAGATACACAAAGGATTAGGATTGCTTTTTTAGGATACATTTAACGTGGGGG
>JBEQAI010000222.1:0-6120 GCA_041640415.1 Ammoniphilus sp.
AATATGGTGAAGCTTGTGTTCATGGGTTTCCCACCTATCGAAAGTTCAGTATTTTCCTCTATATCATATGCTGGCTAAGACCTGCTTTTGTCAAGGCACTTTGGCTAATGAAGCATATTTCCTTGCCGTAATCGCCATTCTAAAGTTAGAACTGGAAAAGTAACTAAGGAGGACTATATGAAGCCGCATCTAATGAGAAAGTCTGATTTTATCGGCAGCAAAGGAATAGTCGCGCAAAGCGATGTAGGAGCAATGGTAGTCAGAGAGGGAAACGAGTATCAGCTAGGGGTTGAACTTGATGTTGACACGGTAGTGTTTTTAGATAAGACGGAGGACAATGACATGGTGCAGATGATGTTGGATAATGCTGTGCACGAAATTGATGATATTCGGGATCGTTTCATTGATTGTTTCCCTGAAGAAGGCCAACAGTAAGAGTTGAAAATGATACCTGTTAATGTGTAAAGATTATATATAAGAAGATCTTATAAACAATATAAGTAAAATTTTTACAGTAAAACTCTTTGTATTTCTTGGACAAGTTGGTATACTAGTGTTGATCTTAATTCTCAAAGGAGGGATTACCATGCCAAAAGGTGCAACTGAAACCAAGACCTTGAAGGTCGGCGAAAAAGCCCCTGATTTTACGGCAAAAGCTCACGGTAACCGCACAGTTTCTCTAAGCGATTACCTAGGCAAGAAAAACGTATTTATCGCGTTCTATCCTCTAGATTGGACCCCTGTCTGAGGCGCGCAGATGCCTTCTTACGAGGACGACCTGTCCAAATTTGAAGAGCTAGATACCCAGGTTCTGGGTATTAGTGTTGATTCTATTCCTAGCCATGAAGCATGGCAAAAGTCTATTGGTGGAATTACCTATCCACTAGTGTCTGATTTCTACCCACATGGAGAAATTTCTGAGAAGTTTGGCGTTCTGCGTACGACTGCTGGAGAACCAGCATACGGAGCTTCTGAGCGCGCTCTTTTCATTATTGATAAAGAAGGAATTGTTCGTTTTATCGACGTTCACCCTATTGGTGAACAGCCAGATAACGAAGAGTTGTTTGAAATACTAAGAAAGCTATAATCATAGAGGTCAGGAGCTGAAGCTTGTGGAAATGTCTAGAAAAGCCATTCCATACACACCTAATCAAAGAAGCTTAAGTGAAATGACCCTGATGATTGTTTCCACCTCTGGCGTGCATAAGGTGGATCAGGATCCGTTTAGTACGGATACGGCTCAAGGGGATGTTACATATCGTGTAATTCCTGGTGATGTACAAGCTGCTGAACTCACGGTTACTCATGCAGCTCCTAAGGAGCACTACAATACAGATGCTCCGAAAGAAGATATTAACTGTGTCTTTCCTATTGACAGGCTAAGAGAATTGGCTGAACAAGGATCGATCCAGGGACTTGCAGAGAAGCATATTACCATGATGGGGTATGCGATGAAGCTGAAGCAGATTAATGAAGTCACTATACCTGCTGTCGTGAAGGAAGTTGTAAGGTCGAAGGCCGATGCAGTTCTCCTTACAGCTGGCTGACCGCTTTGTCATCGCACTGTAGTTACAGTGCAACGCGGCATCGAGGCACAAGGCATTCCGACAGTATTGGTTACGCTAGATGTTGAACAATCCGGGCTGATGAGGCCGCCGAGAGCGATCCATCCTAAGGGATTCGAGTTTGGCCATTCGTTAGGGAAACCGCACGATAAGGAAACCCAAACTCAAGTGATCCTTGCTGCACTGGAGCAATTAGTTACCAAACAAGAGCCGGGACAAATCCACGAGCTGGATTTTTCAGGATACTAAGCAAGACAAAAAAAGTATGACCAAGGAAGCGCAAGCTATCCTGGTCATCTTTTTTTTGACAGAAATAGAGCTATCTTCCTTACTCTACTAACAACCTCTTTTTGCTCCTGAGTTCCTTTAATTATCAGTCTATTCGAAAATAATTGTTGTCTTCCGAAGGGGGATTAGTTGACTAAGGAAAGTTGACAGAGTTTGCCTTTAAGGATACAGTAACTAGTGTGTGGATGAAAGTGAGAACACGGTTAAAGGCTAAGGAGGTTTAGACTTGAGCAGCTTAGAGATGGACAGAAAGCAATTCATGTCTCAAGATATTCGGCATCTCGTCCTGCAAAAGGATAAGATTATTACCATGCACCCCGATTGGACCTTAGAGAGAGCATTGATTAAACTTATTAGGTCAGGGTATACATCCGTTCCCGTCATCAATTCTCAAAATCAAGTCGAAGGTCTAATTAGCAAAACGTTAATTTTGGACTTCATGACAGAAAATCAAAATATAAATTATAATGATCTGCCTAATTTCTTTGTTCATCAAGCGATGAACCGAAATTATATGGGAATATGGGAAAATACCCCTCTCTCTTTTGCTCTAGAGCTTATGATTGACCGGCCGTACGTGCCAATTATCGATAAGACAAACACGTTTATTGGGATTCTTACCCGACAAGCTGTATTGCAAAAAATATTAACTTACTTAAGTGAAGGATAATGAAGATACCTAATCGGTATCTTTTTTTCCTTTTCATGCATATATTTCCTGAACTTGCAGATTATAACGTTAGGAGGTGTAATTTACATATGTTGAATAACTTTAACCAAAACACAAACATGTTCCAACCAGGGTTCAGTAATACGAACCCTCAACAGGTAAGACAGGATATCGCTCGTGAAGGAGGGTTCGGAGGAATGATGTCTACTGGAATGTATCAAGGAGCTCAAGCCATGTTTCAACCGGGATTCAGTAACACAAATCCACAGCAAGTAAGACAAGACATTGCGCAAGAATCAGGATTTGGATTTCAAAACATGGGACAGATGGGATTTGGAGGGAGCGCTCAAGCCATGTTCCATCCAGGATTCACCAACACAAACCCACAGCAAGTGAGACAAGATATTGCTCGTGAAGGTGGCTATTTAGGAGCAGGCCAGTCTTTGGGCAATCAAGGGCAATTTATCGGTGGCAGTGCACAAGCGATGTTCCAGCCAGGGTTTACTAACACTAACCCACAGCAAGTAAGACAAGATATTGCTCGTGAAGGTGGCTATTTGGGAGCAGGTCAGTCGCTAGGCACTCAAGGCCAATTTATAGGCAGTGGAGCGCAAGCGATGTTCCAGCCAGGGTTTTCCAACACCAACCCACAGCAAGTAAGACAAGATATTGCACGCGAAGGCGGCTATCTAGGTGCAGGTCAATCTTTTGGCAATCAAGGCCAATTTATCGGTGGCGGAGCGCAAGCGATGTTCCAGCCAGGGTTTAGCAACACGAATCCACAGCAGGTGAGACAAGATATTGCGCGCGAAGGCGGCTATTTAGGAGCGGGCCAGTCCTTTGGCACCCAAGGACAAATGATGGGCGGCGGAGCGCAAGCGATGTTTCAGCCAGGGTTTACCAACACGAATCCACAGCAAGTAAGACAAGACATTGCTCGTGAAGGTGGTTTTGTAGGAATCGGCCAATCCGTCGGAGGACAGATGATGGGTGGCGGAGCACAAGCGATGTTCCAGCCAGGGTTTAGCAATACCAATCCACAGCAAGTGAGACAAGACATTGCTTCCGAGGGTGGATTGCTAGGAGGCCAGTCTCTAGGCATTCAAGGACAGATGATGGGTGGCGGAGCACAAGCGATGTTCCAGCCAGGGTTTAGCAATACCAACCCACAGCAAGTAAGACAGGACATTGCCCGAGAAACCAGCCTTGGTGGGGCGGGCCAATCGTTTAGCAATCAAGCTCAATTTATAGGTGGCGGAGCACAAGCGATGTTTCAGCCAGGCTTCTCCAATACGAATCCCCAACAAGTAAGACAAGACATTGCTCGCGAGAGTGGAATCGGCCAATACCTAGTTTAATAATAAAAGCTATCTTACGACATTGCTGACGTAAGATAGCTTTTTCTTTACCTCCTATTTCGCAGGTACTTTTTGAAATAACGTACTTGGACGATCCTCAGTTTTACCTGAATCGGATTTTCCTTTTCCCCCGGGTTTAATAAAGAAGAAGGTGAGAATGAGGGTGAAGGCAGCTAATCCAGCAACCGAGAAAAATAACGTTTGATGCGAGATGGCCATGAGCCAGCTGAAAATGGGTGGACCTACCGCCACGCCAAGAAACCTTAAGCTGTTGTAAAGGGAAGTGATCATCCCTCTTTCGGATTTGGCAACTGAACCAGTAATCAGGGTGTTAAGGCAAGGCAATAGTAGTCCGGTACCGATACTTCCTAGCGTGAGCAATCCGATCATCACATAGAGCTGCTTGAAGAAAGCTACGGCTATGAGACTTGCAGAAAGGATAGCTAAACCGCTAAGCATGATTTTTCTCATTAGAGGCTTATTCTGTTTAATCTGCCCCCCAGTTATGTAAGCCGTTGTGACCATTCCCATGAGAGGGATAGCTAAGATCAGTCCTTTAATAACTCCGTCTACCTTATATTCTGTTTCAAGCATATCGGATAGATAAAACAACACACCAAACAAAATGAATAATCCAGTTGAGCCGACAAAAAACGCTGTAACGAGCCATCCGCCTTGCTCTTTAAATACTTGTTTCAGACTGGCTAAGTACTTGTCCAACGGTTTGGGCTTGCCCGGCTTCTTTTCTTTGATCAGAAACCATACGGCTAGAGCCGTTAAAAAACAAAGAGTAGGAAAGGCAAAAAAAACAGCGTACCAAGTAAGAAGGGCCAGTAAAGAGCCCAAAACAGGAGACAAGACTTTACCTAAACCGTTCGTGGCTTCAATCATTCCTAACGCTTTGGATTCCTTGGCACCGGAATAAAGGTCTCCAATTAAAGCCATGGCTATAGGGGCTGTTCCTGCGGCTCCTATGCCTTGGGCAATCCTCGCGAGAAGAATTATCGTGTAGGCATTATCCATTAGCCAAGCAGCCAAACCAGCAACGATACCGCCTAGTCCATACAGGATCAAAGCTGGAACAATAATGACCTTTCTTCCGAAGCGATCAGAAAGATATCCCACGAAGGGTATGATAAGACCTGCAGCAAAAGAGAAGGCTGTAATAATTAAGCTAACTTGAAATTGAGTAAGGTTTAATTCTTTTTGCATGGTCGGCAGAACAGGGACAATCATGGAGTTTCCCAGAACCATGACTAAAGGAATGGCAGCTAGCGTAGTCAGTTCTAACGGAGATCCCGATTTTGGCATACGTTCAGCTCCTTGATATTATTATCTCACTTTAATAGTGTGCCGTGTTTGGACCTTTTTATCTTCAGTGAAACATTGGGTAGATTGGAAACAGAAACCTTTTGCTCTCCTTTGCGTAAAACATGTTGTGGAGGGGATTAAAATGAGCAAAAGAACCTGTTATTGGATTGGGGCCCTAGCAGCCTTAGCTGTCATGGCTTCAGCTTGTCAGTCGCAGCCTTCTCCCGTCGGGCAGTTGCAAGCAGAGGCAGAGGCTTTGCAAGACCAACAAAAAGAAGCTAATGTACTGTCTAAAGGGGAAGAAGCAAAGCATCTTGTTTTGGACAAGCTCCGCCCAGAAATGACGGAGGAAGAAATAAGAGGCCTATTTGGAGGAGATTTTGCTTTAGTGGAGAATGCCATGCATGGAAATGAAACGTGGCGATACGATATAGGTAAGTCCAGGAATTACCAGTTTAATGATCAGGGAATCGATCGCGTGGACCTTGAGGGCTTAGAGAAGAAAGATGTAGAAGCTCTTTTATTTATTGATTGGACAGAGGATGGTGTTGTGGAAGCAGCCGTCTTATATCTATATAACGAGCAAGATAAAGGAACGTTTTTTGAATACCATATTGATGCCAATGGAGCGGAGGAAGTTCTGCGTTTCTTTGAATAAAGCAATGATAATCCTGTTTGCCAATAATTTTCTCGACATATTATTCCAAATTTCTTTCCTAATTAACAAACATATGTTATGTTATATATATACTAACAAGGTTTTGTTAGGTGAGAGTTATTTGCGCCCACATTTGTGGGCGCTTTTTTTTTTGATCCATTTAGACAGATGCCATAGCTTTTATTTTGGAAAGAGGGGAAGGTTGAGTGGAACTAATTACTTCAAGCAATACAGGTCCAGGGGTATTTAACATCAGTTGAATAGCCTGTT
>JBEQAI010000223.1:0-6096 GCA_041640415.1 Ammoniphilus sp.
GCCAAAGGAAGAAGAACATCGGAAAGCCGTATGAGGGAAAACCTCACGTACGGTTTGATGAGGGGAAGCTGAAATGAATAAAGGCGACCGGTGGTCGCCCAGAAAATTTCTGTTTTCTACTCTACTGTACAAGAACAGCCCTTGCAGCACTACACATACAAAAATGGTACGAAGATTCCAATCACGGACAGTCTTTGTTTCATCATGGCGTGTCCGGATCCGAATGCTCACGGAACCCGGTAACTTGCTCCCAAACCGGTAATGATTGCAAGTAGGTGGAGCGCTTTTTTTAGATTTTGCGTAGTTTTGGTCTCGTTTTTAATAAGTGTGATCTAAATTTTGGTTAAATCCTCCAATTATAAGCTGATTTTTAAAGTAATTAGGCTTTTATTTCTTATCATGACCTGGTCGGGGATCGTATTGCTACTGTTCGAGTCGGGATGCTCACGAAAATTCTAATATGCTCACGGAAAAATGACGGATGCTCACGAAGAAAGGGCGTTTGCTCACGTACCTGGGACAATTCCAAATAAAACATACCATTTGATCACGAAACACAGTAATTTGATCCCAAACCGGTAATGATTGTAAGTAGGCGGAGGACGCAGCTCGCGAATCGTGCCCTGAACCTGGCGGATCGCTCGGATGAGGTACCGCAAGCTCGCGAATCGTGCCCTGAACCTGGCGGATCGTTCGGATGAGGTACCGCAAGCTCACGAATCGTGACCTGAACCTGGCGGATCGCTCGGATGAGGTACCGCAAGTTCGCGAATCGTGCCCTGAACCTGGCAGATCGTTCGGATGAGGTACCGCAAGCTCGCGAATCGTGCCCTGAACCTGGCGGATCGTTCGGATGAGGTACCGCAAGCTCGCGAATCGTGCCCTGAACTTGGCAGATCGCTCGGATGAGGTACCGCAAGCCCGCGAACTCACGTACCTGAGATAATTCCAAATAAAACATACCATTTGCTCCCCAAAACCCCCAGGGCAGGAGGGCTAGCCCTCCTGGCCACCGTCATCAATGAAAATCCCCCTTGCTTTCGCTTTTCTCTCGATTCCAAGTAAGTGGAAACACCTGGATAGGTTTTTTCGATGCTTTGTATGGTTTTAGTCTCGGTTTATATTCACCACAAAAGAGGCACCTTTTCTACTACGCTTGATGCACTAGACTTTTTTCAAGTTCACTTCCATTCTTATTAGCCAGAAGTGGTAAAGAGATTACAACAGAGGTTCCTTGATTCAGCTTACTATCAATGGATATTCGACCTTTATGCTGCTCAATAATTTTATAGCTTACCATGAGACCTAGTCCTGAGCCTTTTTGTTTGGTGGTATAAAACGGCTCTCCAAGCCTGCTTAAACGCTCAACTGGAATTCCACATCCTTCATCTGTGAAGCCAATATTGACCACGCCAAGTTCTTCTGTCATTTTGATATGGATCGTACCGCCTTTAGCCATGGATTCGATCGAGTTCTTAAGTACATTAATAAATACCTGCTTTAAATGGTTGGCCTCGCATTCTATAAGCTTAGGTTTTGCAGGAAGTTCGGTGGTAATCTGAACACCGCTATAAAGAGCTTGAGGCTCAAAGAGCTTAATTACATTTTGCAGGATAAGATTAATATCCTGTGTTTGCACGTTACGTTTTTGAGGTTTAGCTAAAAACAAGAATTCCGTAATGATCTCTTCTACGCGATCAATTTCCGATAGCATAATCTCATGGAAGTGCTGATGTTCTTCTTGAGGCTTAATAAATTGGAGAAAGCCTTTAATACTTGTAAGCGGATTCCGAATTTCATGGGCGATACCAGCGGCTAATTGTCCGACGATACTTAATTTCTCTGATTTAACCAGTAATTCTTGTGAGGCGATTTTTTCCGAAATGTCTGTACACGAACCTATAACGGCAACCACTCGGCCTCCCCTAGTTAAAGGTCTTAGGGTCGCATATAAAGTAACGCCATTAAGAGAGGTCATCTCAAAGGTAGTCTGTTGCCCCTCCCAAGCTCTAGCGTAGTATCGATTCAAGTATATTCGGCGATTATCATCCAACTCTAAAAAAATCTCTTCAATTGTTTTTCCGATGACCAACTCTGGCGTTAACCCTACCTTAGCGAGAAGTTGTCCATCGCAAAGGGTATGGACAAATTGTCCATCCTGCTCCACATACTTAAAGATAAAGCCTTGCTGCTCGCGGATGGTGTCTGCTAAATCTTGTTCAGCTTGGTGCAATAGTTCAATATAACGTACAACAACGAGGTGCAATAGCCAGGAAGTGAGTGCAATAAAACAAAGGAAAGAGAGGGAGGTCATTGACAAGGGAGCGAACTGGTGGGTAAGAAGGATCCATGCTGTGCCGCATCCGAGATAGAATAAAGGTAAGTACCTAAAGTTTTTGAGGAGTAGTTTATTTGGCCTGACCATGTGCCCCTCCTAGTATACGAAGTTAATATATCGCTAATTCCTATAGTACCAATGAAAAAGGTCAAAATAAATAAAAAAATATGTAGAAATGGTAAAAAAGACTAGCCTGCATTGCAAGCTAGTCTTTCTAGTGTTTAGACGGTTGTCTCGTTTTGCTTTGGTGCGTATTTAGGGTCGATGGAGAGAGTTTGCCTGCAGTACATGCAGTCGTCCGTTTGCCCAATTAACTTTGTAACTCTTTTGCACTTCGGGCATTCAACCTGCAGAGCTTTGGAAGATAACATCCCGATATACATATAGAATACCGCACTGCCTAGGATGAAGATCAAACCCAAAGCCAAGAAGATGGACATGAAGATATAGGACTGGAATAGTTGTCCAAGGAAACCAGCAAATCCTGCGTATCCGATATACATAACGCCAATGCCTGCAAAGCATGTAAGCATGGCATAGTTTCTCATTTTATTCAGCTTACCTGTAAATAGCATTTTACATAACCTCCGCTTCTATCTATGGGTAGTATAGCATATTTTCTACCTTGATACACTCAGTAGGGATTCCTCTGCAAGATAGCGCTCGATCCAAGAAGTAAGAAGATTGATGGCCATGAGATTCTTGCCGCCCTCGGGGATGATAATGTTAGCGTACTTTTTTGAAGGCTCCACGAATGCTTCATGCATAGGCTTAACCGTGGAAAGGTACTGCTGGTCAATGGATTCAAGGCTTCTTCCGCGCTCGGAGGTGTCACGGATCGCTCTTCTCAGGATGCGAACATCAGGATCGGTATCCACAAATACTTTGGCATCCATCATAGAACGAAGATCCGCATCCGCAAGAATAAGAATGCCCTCTAGTATAATAACGGGCTTTGGCGGAGTATAAATCGTATTGGAAGAACGGGTATGCTGCGTAAAATCATATATTGGAACATGAACAGCCTGTCCCTTTTTAAGCTGATTCAAATGGTGAATCAGGAGTTCGTTTTCAAATGAGTCCGGATGGTCATAATTAATTTTTTCTCGCTCTTCCATTGACAGTTCCGTATGATCCTGGTAGTAAGAGTCTTGAGAAATAATTTCGACAAAGTCCTTCCCCAGCTTCTGTTGGATAGAGTGGGCAATGGTTGTTTTTCCTGAGCCAGAGCCCCCGGCAATACCGATGATGAGCATGTCGTTGGTGCCTCCTTAGTTAAAGCAATGCTGATGATAATTAGTATGAGAGTTAGGCTTATGAACCATTCAATAGACACTAGTATACCTTACTTTTTTCAACTCACAAGGAGGAAAAATCTCCTGAATGAAGAATTTCTTATCTTAACCAAATATCCCAAGGATATTGAATAGGCAAGGGGGTGTTTCCATGAGCCTAAGTCACTTTCAACAGGAAACGGACAAGAAGGTAGCTGATCATCGCAAGCTAATTTATATTGAATTTTCTAGGATAGTCAGTGCCTATATGGAAGCGAAAGAATATTTAAAAGAGGGGCATCTTCTCGATTCTTATACCCGTATTCATCAGTCGCTTCAGCATTGGGCTAAGCTCGTCATTATGGAAGTGGGAGAGAGACCGGGCATGACGGTGTGGGAGCAATTAAGAGAAATTGATCCTTCTGTTTATAAGCTATATGAGGAGTTGGTCACCTCGCAGGAGCCTCTGGATAAGAGGATTGAGCTCTTGCTGCTAGCGTTGGATTTTTCCGTCTTATCCCAGATGGAGAACTGTGTTCAGTATATGCTCGACATTCTGGGTTCCCGAGAACATCCGTGGACTACCCAAGAGATCTTGGAACATCCAGCCATTGCTGAACCAGCCATAGACGTAGAACTTCTGCTAAGCAAGATGCAGAAACGGTCCTTGATTAAAGAACACATTCTCCTCAGAGAAGGTGTAGAGCAAATTGCCTATAGCGTGTAACTGAGAACTTTGTCGAATTTTGTTTGACAAGTGGGGACTGACTGATCTATAATCATCTTAACATCAACGTGGTTTTTCGTTAAAGATAACGAAGGGCCGCGTTTTTTGTTTTATAAGGATAGTTTAGCAAAAACTAATTGACAATGATAATGGTTTGCATTAATATGAAAATGATTATCAATGCTAAAGTGGATGTTTGTATAATAAGGGGGAAAATCATGGACTTTCAGGCCTTTTTAATCACTTTTCGTGAAGTGCTGGAAGCGCTTTTGATTGTGGGTGTCATAACTACATACTTAAAGAAAATGAACCAAGAAAAGTACAACAAATGGGTATGGCTCGGGGTGGCAGGGGCAGTGGTTTCCAGCTTTCTAGTCGCATTTATCTTCCAGGTCATCCTTACAGGATTCGCGGCGATGAGTTATCAGCACTATATGCGAATCAGTATCATGCTTATATCTAGTATTTTATTAACCCAGATGGTCTTGTGGATGGCAGAAAATGCGAGTGAAATGTCCAATAAAACCCGCGAAAAAATGCAACAGCTGATTACAACAGGAAGTGTGTTCGGGATGGTTATGCATGCTTACCTTGTTGTGTTGAGAGAAGGAGTAGAGACCGTCTTTTTCTTTGCTGCGATTACCGGCGGAGATATTTCTCAAGCGATTCAGAGCTGGGGAGCGCTATCCGGACTCATTTTGGCTTGTATAGTCGGTTGGATTATCTTTAAAACCACGGTGAAGTTTCCATTAAAGAAGTTTTTCCAAGTAACAGGATTCCTCATTATCATGATGGCGGCCGGTCTGGCTACGCAAGCGGTTGGCGCTATGCAGGATTACGGCTGGTTTGGATCGCTGAAGGAAGATATGTATGACATTGCTCATATCTTGCCTGAGCATCCGATTGATGAAGAGCATCTTCGCAGAGAAGGAATTGAGCCTTTAATCAGCGGTCAAGTGGGGATCTTCTTGATGGCGATGTTCGGATACTCCCATCACCCTTCATTTGAGGAGTGTGCAGTCTATATTGGATATTATATTATTCTTTTTATGTGGCTGCGTCTTCGACATCGTGCAGCACTGACCGGACAAAGCAAGGATGAGGATGATGCCCATCAAGAGCCTGTTGCGTTGTCACAAGCGAAATAAAGGAAGAAGGGTGTCCGATGATTGAGGGACACCCTTTCCGTTTATTTCCTGCCGTCCTGGCCTATACAATTCCTCTATTTACCACTTCTCCCCCATTAATCTGCACAAAAAGTGAAGCAGACGTCTCAAGCAATTCTTCTTCCTTCTCTTTTGGGAAATCCGGATGGATAAAGATGACTTGAATCACATGCTGAGCGGTTTCATCGATCGATGTTCGAACCGAATCGACGATAGGGCTTCCAAATGGGGAATGCTGATCGGCTAAAAGTAGTTTTCCGGTCATAGTGGTTTCTCGTCCATTTAATCCATTGTAGCTCTCTCCCTCAACACCCAATCTACAGATTAATTTCTCTCCTATTACTTTATCCGCGTTGTATATTCCATAAGGAAGAACGAACTTCATGGATAGAAAATTGTTAACATCAACAGCCCCATTCACCCCGAATACGGATTTTTCTTGGAGCACTCTTTTTATCAAGGCTTCAGAGGAGGGTCGATATTTAGAAGGGTCAATCCCGAGCTGCTTAAAGGTTTGTCTCCAAGATTTAATTCCCTCGATGGCTGCCAACCCTGCTTCTGCGTAATCTAAGCGCAGGGAGGCTGTAAAGA
>JBEQAI010000224.1:0-6071 GCA_041640415.1 Ammoniphilus sp.
CTCAGTCCAAGTCCAATGAGAATAATCGCAAAATCTTTCATGGACCTCAAAAGATTTCATGGATTTCTTTGCCATCTACCTGTCATCCTTTACACAAAAAGAGTGAATATTACACTACCCTGTATTCCCTCTTTTTGGGCCGTCCATAATACCACTACAAAAATCCCACAGGGGTGGTATAATATTTAAAAATATAGACCTGTCATGAGAGGTTTCATGGATGGGATGGAGGAAGTTTTATGATGAAGTGGAAAGCAAATGAAAATCGAGCAAGATTGCTCATCTCTTGTTTAGATCGACCTGGAATTGTATCGGCCGTGTCCCGTTACCTCTGGGAGCGCGGCGCTAATATCGTACAATCTGATCAATATACAACGGACCCTGTTGGCGGGATGTTTTTCATGAGAGTGGTGTTTGATCTAGAGGAATTCGATACTTCTTTAGCACGGATCGAACAAGAGTTTGAATCAGTTGCCCAACCATTTGAGATGACATGGACGATCTCTGCTGAGAAAAGAACCAAGAGAATGGCGATTTTCGTTTCAAAGGAAGACCATTGCCTAATGGAGCTTCTATGGAGATGGAAGGCCGGTGAACTCCCCGTAGATATTGCAATGGTCATTAGTAATTATGAAGACTCTCGTGAAGTGGTAGAGAGCTATGGAATCCCTTATTTCTGTATCTCAGTTACACCGCAAACTAAGAAAGATGCCGAACAAAAAGCCCTGTATCTAATGAGAGATAAAGTGGATTTCATCGTTTTGGCTCGCTATATGCAAATCCTTTCCTCAGACTTTGTGGCGCAGTATACGCACCGCATTATTAATATTCATCATTCCTTCTTGCCTGCTTTTATTGGAGCCAATCCGTATAAAAGAGCTTTTGATCGAGGCGTGAAATTAATTGGTGCCACTGCTCACTATGTAACGGATGATCTCGATGAAGGCCCGATTATTGAGCAAGATGTCCTGCGTGTCAACCACCGCCATACCGTAGAGGAACTGAAGGTGGTGGGTCGCCAAGCCGAGCGTATAGCCCTTGCTAGAGCCGTCTCTTGGCATATTCAAGATAAAATATTAGTGTATGGGAATAAGACCGTGGTCTTTGATTAGTTGACTCTTGCAATACTGGCCGTTAGGGGGAAACGGAATGACGATAGGAGTGTCGGGTGCAGCGGGTTCCAACCTCTCCATCTATCCCGCCTCAACACCTACAGAGGCAAATCAAACAACTGAAAACCCTTCTTCTGTTTTTCAGGAACTGATCGACAAGCATCTAGATGAAATCGCCCGCTCACAGGTGGCATTTGCACAGTATAAGCTCCAAGGAAGAAGGGATTTGGCGCAAGGCGCCCATTATTGGGCTCAGAAGCAACGTGAAGCGCTTATGGCATTGGGAGTGCCAACGGAGCTTTATCAACCAGGGGTGGACCTTTCCGCTCGTTTTCATGAAAAATACCCGACCGTAGAGGCAACCGCCTATGATCCTTTGCAAAACGGAAGAGCGGTTCGAACAGACTATCAGCATTGGCTTGGCAAACTCAATCAGGCCTATGCCACGTTAGCTCCCCTGCCGGTTCAGCAAGAAGTACAATCTAATCCTGCACCGCCTTCACCGGTTGTTGCACCATCTGTTCCACCGCCGGCAACCGTTGAACCGGTGAAGGCTCAACCGGCAAAGACAGGCCCTTTGCATGCTGCTCCACCAAAAGTGAAGGACTATATCGTGAAGGCTGCCAAAGAAGTCGATATCGATCCCCAGCTCTTAGCCGCGATTGCGCATAACGAATCCGGGTTTAAATTGAGCGCACGCAGTTCAAAAGGGGCGGTCGGATTGTTTCAATTGATGCCAAGCACAGCGAAGGAACTCGGAGTTAATCCTCACGACCCCTATCAGAATGTATTAGGCGGAGCTAAGTACATAAAAGATAAGATGGACAAGTATGACGGAGACCTTCGATTGGCTTTAGCAGCCTATAATGCAGGACCAGGCAACGTGGACCGAGCGATTAAAAAAGCCGGTAACGTAAAAACCTGGGAGGCGGTTCAAGCCTTTTTGCCTCGCGAGACCCAGCGATTTGTTCCCAGGGTATTGGGAACTTACGCATAAAAAAAGACCCCTTGTCACGACGTTTACCTGTGATTAGGGGTCTTTTTTCCTTAGGAGCGCTGATGAGCCTCAGCAAGCCATCCAAGGATACGATAGAGTCGCTGCTCTTCAGCCATCTCAGCAAACACCTGATGTTCTTCCACCAGGTCATATAACCGCTCGAGAGGCTCTCGGGCATCCTCTTTCTTTTTCTTTTTATCCTGAAGATCAGACCAAATCGTCTGTACGGTTTCATACGGCTGAAGCTCCTGCTTAGCAAAAAAGTGGCCGAGCTTGTCTACATCCCCTAGAAAGTCAGGTCCAAATCTTTCTTCCACTCGTTGGCTTAGTAAAGCAATTTCAACCTCATACATCGGATATACTTGGTTTTTGTCTTTTCCGATCCAAGGCGTCTCTAAGATAACCGGCTTTCCTTTGGCGGCATCATGGTGGACGATATTCTTCAGTGCCTGATAGCCAATCAACCCAGAGCCTAGCGGAGCATGGCGGTCTTTACCCGCTCCTCGCATGTTCTTGCTGTCATTGATGTGGAATACGGCCAATTTGTCTAATCCAATGATTCGATCAAAATCTTCCATTACCTGGTCAAAGTTGCCCACGATGTCATACCCTGCATCATGCGTGTGGCATGTATCAAAGCAGACGTCTAGCTTCTCATTGTATTTCACCTTTTCCATAATCGAAGCAAGCTCCTCAAACGACCTGCCGATCTCGGTTCCTTTTCCCGCCATCGTTTCTAAAGCAATATGCACATCCTGGTCAGCCTCTAAAACTTCATTTAAACCTTCAGCAATCCGCTGAATTCCATATTCAGGATCTTTATCTGTATAAGCTCCCGGATGCAGCACGATATGCTTTACTCCGATATAAGCCGTACGTTTGATCTCTTCCCGCAGAAAGTTAACCGCTAATTCAAAGGTGTCCTCTTTATAAGACCCTAAATTAATGATATAGGGCGCGTGAACGACGATATCAGAAATTCCATGCTGCGCCATGAGCGCTTTGCCTTCTTCTATGTATAAGGCTTCCATGCGCTTGCGCCTGGTGTTTTGCGGTGCTCCTGTATATATCATAAAAGTAGAAGAACCATAGCTTAAAGCTTCTTCCGTAGCATTCAGCAATCCCGTTTTGGAAAATGAAACATGTGACCCAATTTTTAACATATCTTGATCTCCCTCCGTCTAGCAATGACCCATCCTTGTATCTTACCAAAGTTTTAAAAAGAAAGAAAACCACACAGCAGGTTCGCTGTGTGGTTAAAATTCCGGAAGGTCACCTAAGTTATGTCCTTCCATCGGTTGGACGCCATCGTCTTCGCTGATGACCCATGAACCGTCTGCGTGAACCTCCGATAGTGTGTCTAGCTCACGAAGATGCGCTAGGTGATCGGCCTCTGCTACGGTGATCACGGTGTCTTTATCTGTTAAGAAATGGGTAATTTTTCCTTGGTCATCTTTTCTTACAGCTACAAGTTTCATGCTCATAGGGCCACCTCCCTTTATCAGGTTTAGTATGGCCCAATCTGTAGATCTTACCTATAGGAAATGGGATCCTTGGCTCCAGCCTCTTCAAAGCCCTTGAGACGAAGCTGACAGCTGTCACAGGTTCCGCACGCCACTTCTTCCCCGCGGTAACAAGAGGTTGTCAATTGATAAGGGACATTCAGCTCTAATCCTAGTTTAATCGTTTCTGCCTTGGATAGATGAGTTAATGGAGCCAGGATTCTCAGGTTTCCTTCATTAACTCCCGCGCGAGTCGCCAAATTGATCGTTTGGGTCATGGACTGAATAAACTCAGGCCGGCAGTCCGGATAGCCGCTGTAATCCACCGCACTTACGCCGATATAGATCACCTCTGCCCCTACAACCTCTGCATAAGCAGCTGACAAAGAAAGAAAAATCATATTGCGGGCCGGAACATAGGTCACAGGGATTTCCTCACTGCCGGAATAATCAGGGACGTCGATCGAAGCATCGGTTAGCGCACTCCCGCCGATTTGGCCAAGAAATGTAAGATCTACGATACGGTGCTGCGGAGCCTTGTAAAAGGCCGCTACCTGTCTGGCATGCTCCACTTCGTGCTTATGTCTTTGCCCGTAATCAAAGGTAATAGGATAGCATTCATAGCCGGCATCTTGCGCAATCCCCATGCACGTCGTACTATCAAGCCCCCCGCTAAGAATGATCACTGCTTTTTTAGACATAGACTCAGACTCCTTTCGTATCCGGATGCCAAATGTATTTATGGGTTTGAAGGCTTAGCTTCGCTCCCTTATAAGGCGATTGGAGCAGCATCTTCACGAGATCGGCAGGGGCCAGCTTTTCCCAGACTGGGCTAAAGAGGATCTGACCTTGCTTATAGTGTGCTTCAATCACTTGGCTTGCTTCTTGAAACTCGGCTTCATCCCCGACAACGAATTTGATCTCATCCTGCGGTTCGAGCAGATCAAAATTGCAAAAGATCATCTGCTTACTTTCTCCGCTTGAAGCCAGCTTGTAATCCAGAACGAAGCGTACTTTTTCCTTTACTCTAACGTTCGCCTTTCGTTCCTCTTGGAAGGGAGACAAGTCAATGGCCCCATTCGTTTCGATGTGGATATCTTGGATGTCTTCCACATCTGCTAAGGCTCGAACCAAAGCAAGCGACTTCTCTCCATGCATCAAAGGCTCTCCCCCTGTTAAGCAAACATTCGGATTTCCATACCGGGCAGTTTGTTCCACGATGTCCTCAATGGTCGCATAGAATTCAGGCGGGTGCGGCGCATAGCTGTATGGGGTATCACACCATACACAGCGAAGATTACAATTATATAAGCGAACAAAGGTGGTTAAAAAACCGGCTTTCAGGCCTTCGCCTTCCACCGTTTCAAAAATCTCTACCATGGGAAGTTTACGTGCTTGTTCCATTATGCTTCCATCCATTCCCGCTTCAGGTAAGCATAACTTGTAGGAGTTTCATATAAAGTAAGCTCTTCAATGCGCAAGGAATCCCCTTCCATCTGAGCCAGAGCTTTCTCTAGTTCCTGCCAAATCCACACAATCATGTTTTCCGCTGTGGTGTTCATAGGCGGCAAGACCTCGTTGAGGTATTTATGATCCAGTTTCGCCTCGATTTGCTCTTTAAACACGCGCTTGATATCCGAAAAATCGACGACGATTCCAATCGCATTTACAAAACCGCTAAAATGAACAATGGCCCGGTAGGTGTGCCCATGCAGGTTCACGCACTTTCCGTCATAGGCATGCAAGTGATGCGCGGCATCAAACGTAAATTCTTTGACTACCCCCACTCGCTTGTGATGGTATTTCAACTGATCTAAACCAATATCCTGGCCTAGCTTCTGTACTTTCGTTGGTATTTTATATTCAGACATGTTGGCCTCCTTGTAGAAAATGAAAAACCCCCATAAATAAGCATATGGGAGCTATTATCGCTTTTTTTCATTTTCTCTCCCTAGTTTTTTTGCTGAGTGGCGGGAATTTCGAACACTCATGTAACACTATACCATAGTACGAATAGGGATGAATAGTTTTATTTTTTGTATCCCATGACATATTGCTTCGGCGTCAACGGGTTGCCATCTAGCGTAAGGGAGGCTTCATTCGCCCAGAAAGGATTGCGCAGCATGCCGCGTCCTACAGCGATCAGGTCAGCCTGCTCGTTTCCAAGGACGGATTCAGCCAAGATCGCATTGTCCAGTCGACCGACGGCAATGACCGGCACGTTACATTCTTTTTTAATTCGCTCTGCTAGCCGTACTTGATAACCGGGGTGAGCGCCAGGTGCTCCACCTGAACCAATGGGGCCTTCGCCCCCTGAGGAGATGTGGAATACATCTACCCCGGCGTTTTGATAACGCTTAGCCATCTCTACAGCATAGTCAACGTCATATCCACCATCTGCGTATTCTTTTGCAGAAATACGGATGATTAAGGGCATGGACTCAGGCATTACTTCCTTCG
>JBEQAI010000225.1:0-6048 GCA_041640415.1 Ammoniphilus sp.
GTTTACAAGAACAAATTGGCTCAACGTGCAACAGCAGAAGTAGGAGTTTCTGGTTTGGATCAATACTTAACTGGACCAACTGCGATTGCTTTCGCACAAGACGAAGTAACAGCTGCAAAAGTACTAGCTGATTTTGCAAAGAAAAACGATAAGCTTGAAATTAAGGGCGGTATCGTTGATGGAACAGTAATGTCTGATGAGCAAATCAAGGCATTAGCAGCTCTTCCATCCCGCGAAGGCTTACTTTCTATGTTGCTTAGCGTTCTTCAAGCGCCAATGCGCAACTTTGCTCTTGCTGTTAAGGCAGTTGGAGAAAAGAAAGAACAAGAAGCTTAAGTTATTCGTAATTGAATCATTCGTGTTAGAACCACTATAAACTATTAAAAAATCTTAGGAGGATTTCCACATGTCTAAAGAGCAAATCTTAGAAGCAATTAAAGGTATGTCTGTTCTTGAATTGAACGATCTAGTAAAAGCAATCGAAGAAGAATTCGGAGTAACTGCTGCTGCACCAGTTGCAATGGTAGGTGGCGGAGCAGCTGCTGAAGTTGCTGAGCAAACTGAGTTCACTGTAGTACTTGCTAACCCAGGTGCTGGTAAGATCAACGTTATCAAGGTTGTTCGTGAGTTGACTGGTCTTGGATTGAAAGAAGCTAAGGCTATGGTTGACGGAGCTCCTGCAACAGTTAAAGAAGGCGTTTCTAAAGACGAAGCAGAAGCTATCAAAGCTAAGCTTGAAGAAGCTGGAGCAACTGTAGAAGTTAAGTAATTACCTACAACAAAGACCCACTGTATTATTTGCAGTGGGTCTTACTTTTTCAAGCTTGGTTGTATAATTTTCCCTCTATTAGTAAAGACAAGAGATAAATAGAATCCGAAATTTAGGGGGTGAATTCATGAGTGAACATTATTACTCGAATCGGCCTACGGTAGAGCATGATGAAAGAGAGTTTGAATTCCAATTAAGAGGACAAACCCTCAAGTTTAAAACCGATACTGGCGTATTCTCGAGAGATCGAATAGATTACGGAAGCGTCGTGTTAATTGAAGAAATGCAGATCGGAGAAACCGATCATGTGCTAGATATGGGCTGTGGTTACGGTCCTATCGGATTAGTCGCTGCGAGACTGGCATCTAAGGGACGAGTGACAATGGTAGATGTCAATGAACGTGCCGTTTCATTGGCGAGGTCGAATGCAAATCGAAACGGAATCCAAAATGTAGAGGTTGTACAAAGCTTCCTTTTTGAGAATTTGGGTAATCGAAGTTTTGATGTAATTCTAACGAATCCACCCATTCGCGCAGGCAAGCAGACGGTCCATCAGATTTTTGAGGAGGCTTACCCGCACTTAAGAGAAAGTGGCTCATTATGGGTAGTTATACAAAAGAAACAGGGTGCTCCGTCAGCGATGAGCAAGCTAGAGGAGTTATTCCCAACGGTAGTGAAAGTCACTCAGGATAAGGGTTATTGGATTATAAAGGCGACCAAGTGATAATTGAACCAAGTGTTGACATCATAATGGGTTTGTGGTATCGTTATAAAATGCTAAAACAGGCAGTTTTTTTATAGATGTCAAGAGTTGACTTTTTTCGACGAATAACTTTTTTGTCTTTATGAATGGATTAGTTTTTTTATGGAAATACTAACATAATAGAACTGTCCATTTTTATTTTTATTACACTCTAGTACATCTATGTGTTTGCCGACTTTGCTTTAGTTCGCAGATAAGAATTTATAAAATATCTAGAATTCTTTATCTGCATAAGGGCAACTAGGCTGCCGCCTGCGCCTTTTAAGGCTTGACGCCAGCCAAGTTTTCTTTAAAAGTTTAATAAGTGCCCTCACATGGACTAAAAAATTATCCCACAAGGGTGATGTCAAGGTAGGGTAAGGCTCGCGTAACCCGATTGAGATCACGTTTATTCAATCGGGATTTCTACGCCACGAGCCTTGGCACCATGTTAAGAGGGCTTTTCAAGGTTTAACTTTCTTTCTAAAACTCGGGTTTGAGGGGTGAATGGATTTGGCAGGTCATCTGATTCAAAGTGGACGCTATCGTCAACGTAGGAGTTATGCCAGAATTGAAGAAGTAATGGAGTTACCTAATCTTATTGAGATCCAGCAAAAATCCTATGAGTGGTTCTTAGATGAGGGCTTAAGAGAAATGTTCCAGGACATTTCCCCAATTCAAGATTTCACAGGGAATCTTGTGCTGGAATTTATAGATTATAGCTTAGGTGATCCTAAATATTCTGTCGATGAAACCAAGGAACGGGATGTTACCTACGCAGCACCCCTTCGCGTAAAAGTACGTTTAATTAATAAAGAAACCGGTGAAGTCAAGGAACAGGAAGTCTTCATGGGAGATTTCCCGCTGATGACCGATACAGGTACGTTTATTATCAATGGAGCAGAACGTGTTATCGTCAGCCAATTGGTTCGTTCACCGAGCGTTTATTACAATACAAAAGTGGATAAGAACGGAAAACGAGCTTATACGGCAACAGTCATTCCTAATCGCGGGGCATGGTTGGAACTTGAGACAGATGCCAAGGACATTATCTATGTTCGTATCGACCGTACAAGGAAGATTCCCGTTACGGTTCTTTTGCGTGCATTAGGCTTTGGGACCGATGCAGAGATCCTAAGCATCTTAGGTGAGGATGAATATATCAAGAACACCTTAGAGAAGGACAATACCGATTCCACGGAAAAGGCTTTGATTGAGATTTATGAGCGCCTTCGTCCGGGTGAACCGCCTACGGTAGACAATGCCAAGAGCTTGTTGGTATCTCGTTTCTTTGATCCGAAGAGATATGATCTAGCTAATGTAGGACGTTATAAAATCAACAAGAAGCTACATATACGCAACCGTATTTACAATCAGAAGCTAGCTGAAACCCTTGTCGATAGCTCTACAGGAGAGATCGTAGCAGAAGCAGGTCAAACTGTGGATCGTCGATTGATGGAGAAGTTAGAGAAGTATCTGCTTGGTGGATTAAATGTTTCAAAGCTGAAGCCACGTGGTGGGGTAGTAGACGAAGATATTGAAGTACAAAGCATTAATATTTTCTCTCCCACAGACGACGGCGAAATCATCAAGGTTATGTCCAATGGCTTGATTGATAAGACTGTCAAGCACATTACACCAGCGGATATTATTGCGTCCATTAACTACTTTATTAACTTGCTGCATGGCATCGGAAACACCGATGATATTGACCATCTTGGTAACCGACGTTTGCGTTCCGTTGGGGAATTGCTACAAAATCAATTCCGCATTGGTCTTTCCCGTATGGAGAGAGTGGTGCGTGAGCGGATGTCCATCCAAGATGCCAATGCGATTACGCCGCAAGCTTTAATTAACATAAGACCGGTTATTGCAGCAATTAAGGAGTTCTTTGGAAGCTCCCAGTTGTCTCAGTTTATGGATCAAACCAACCCATTGGCTGAGTTAACGCATAAACGCCGTTTGAGCGCCTTGGGGCCTGGTGGATTGACGCGTGAGCGTGCAGGCTTCGAAGTCCGTGACGTGCATCATTCCCACTACGGTCGTATGTGTCCAATTGAGACTCCAGAAGGTCCAAACATCGGGTTGATCAACTCTTTATCGAGCTATGCTCGAATTAATGAATATGGGTTTATTGAGACGCCGCGCAGACGTGTGGACCCGGAAACTAGCCTTGTAACGGAAGAGATCGTCTACTTAACAGCAGATGAAGAGGATGTCTACAATGTTGCTCAGGCCAATGCGCCGATTGATGAAGAAGGCCGTTTCTTGAATGAAACCGTAATTTGTCGTCGTAAAGGGGAAATCTTAACGATCCCCCGCGATAAGGTGGACTTCATGGACGTTTCGCCTAAGCAGGTTGTATCGGTTGCGACCGCGATGATTCCCTTCCTGGAGAACGATGACGCCAACCGCGCCCTCATGGGAGCGAACATGCAGCGTCAGGCGGTTCCTCTTCTTGTACCGGAAGCTCCATTCATCGGAACCGGTATGGAATATAAGGCAGCCAAAGACTCAGGGGTTGCGGCTGTAGCGAAGCATCCTGGGGTAGTAGAACGAGTCACCGCACGCGAGATCTGGATTCGACGCGTTCAATTCTTTGATCAAAACAATAATCCTGTTCCCGTGCCTAAGGACTGGGGACTGTCTGGATTAGAAGCCCGATTGAAGCAAGTGGAAAACTATCAGCTTCCTGAAGGTATCAAGATGGTCAAGGGTGACCTCGACCGCTATCGCCTACAGAAGTTTATCCGTTCGAACCAAGGAACGTGCGTGAATCAGCGTCCTTTGATCCGCAAAAACGAAATGGTGAAGGCTGGCGATATTATCGCTGACGGACCTTCTACGGAAAAAGGAGAGCTTGCGCTTGGACGTAATGCGCTTGTTGCTTTTATGACGTGGGAAGGGTACAACTACGAGGATGCCATCCTTATGAGTGAAAAGCTGGTGAAGGAGGATGTGTATACATCTATTCATATTGAAGAATATGAATCCGAAGCACGCGACACGAAGCTAGGCCCTGAAGAAATTACACGCGACATTCCGAATGTTGGGGAAGATGCCCTTAAGAACTTGGATGAACGCGGAATTATTCGCGTCGGGGCAGAGATTGAAGATGGCGATATTCTTGTCGGTAAGGTTACACCTAAGGGGGTAACGGAACTAACGGCGGAAGAGCGCTTGCTCCATGCGATCTTCGGTGAGAAGGCAAGAGAAGTTCGTGATACATCCTTGCGTGTTCCACACGGTGGTTCTGGTATTATCGTGGATGTAAAAGTATTTACCCGTGAAAATGGAGATGAACTGCCTCCTGGTGTGAACCAGCTCGTCAGAGTTTATATCGCTCAGAAGAGAAAGATCTCCGTTGGAGATAAGATGGCTGGTCGTCACGGTAACAAAGGGGTTATCGCGAGAATCCTGCCAGAAGAAGATATGCCATTCTTGCCAGACGGAACGCCAGTGCAAGTCGTCTTGAACCCGCTTGGGGTACCATCCCGTATGAACATCGGGCAGGTACTAGAGACGCACTTGGGTATGGCGGCTAGAGCTCTAGGTATTCACGTGGCTACGCCTGTATTTGACGGAGCGCGCGAAACGGATGTTTTCGAAACCTTGGAAGAAGCTGGTCTATCCAAGGATGGCAAGACCGTCTTATTTGACGGACGTACAGGGGAGCCGTTCGATAACCGTGTTACCGTCGGTGTCATGTACATGATTAAGCTGGCGCACATGGTTGACGATAAGATCCATGCGCGTTCGACTGGACCATACTCTCTAGTTACGCAACAGCCACTGGGTGGTAAAGCGCAGTTTGGTGGACAGCGTTTCGGAGAGATGGAGGTTTGGGCGTTGGAGGCCTATGGTGCAGCCTACACCCTTCAAGAGATTCTTACGGTTAAATCAGATGACGTGGTTGGTCGCGTGAAGACCTATGAATCGATCGTGAAAGGTGAGAACGTTCCTGAGCCAGGCGTTCCTGAATCGTTTAAGGTATTGATTAAAGAGCTGCAGAGTTTGGGTATGGATGTGAAAATCCTGGCCGAAGACGAGCAGGAAATCGAGATGCGCGAAATCGATGAAGAAGATGAGAATACAGGTGACAAGTTAAACCTGAACCTTCAAGGTGTAGGCGCTGAAGATTAAGGGTTGAAAACCGGTCATGGGAGGTATGCCCCTTGTTAGATGTGAACAATTTTGAGTTTATGAAAATTGGTTTGGCTTCGCCTGAAAAAATCAGATCCTGGTCGTTTGGAGAGGTCAAGAAGCCAGAAACCATTAACTATAGAACGTTAAAGCCGGAAAAAGAAGGTCTTTTCTGTGAAAAGATCTTCGGTCCGACAAAAGATTGGGAATGTCATTGCGGGAAGTATAAGCGTGTCCGCTATAAGGGCGTTGTTTGTGACCGTTGTGGCGTAGAAGTAACGAGAGCAAAGGTGCGCCGTGAGCGGATGGCTCATATTGAGCTGGCCGCTCCGGTCTCTCATATCTGGTACTTCAAAGGAATTCCGAGCCGTATGGGTCTTGTTTTAGACATGTC
>JBEQAI010000226.1:0-6041 GCA_041640415.1 Ammoniphilus sp.
CTGGTCGTCATTTCTGCAGGAGCTGGATCGGGGAAAACCAGAGTGTTAACGGAAAGGTATGTCTATCTCTGTGAGCAGCGGTTAGCTGAGCTTATCCATAGCGTACCTTCGCCGATTTCCGCGCAGGTTGATCAAATTGTGGCGATCACCTTTACCAAGAAGGCTGCACGAGAAATGCGTGACAGGATACGCAAGAACCTGTTGGCAAAGAAGAAAGAAGCCACCAGATTATATGCGGGTCCGTCCCTAAAAGTAGCCGAGCAATTTTGGGAAGAGCAAATCGAGGCCCTTGGCGGTGCCGCGATCACGACGTTTCATAGTTTTTGCCAGAAGATCATGAAAGACTTTTCCTTTGAAGCGGGGGTTCTTCCTTCCTTTTCCGTTCTGGATGAAATGCAAGCGAGATTGTTGCAAGCCGATATCCTTGACTCCTTATTTGAAGAAGAAGCAAACTACCGGGAATGGTCCCCCTTATATCGCTTTTTTAATGAACATACGTTAAAAGCGACCATTAAGGAGGTCTATGGACAGCTTCAGGAGCTAGAGGACGAGGTAGATCTAAGTGCTTTCTTTGATGGGGAGAGCCTGGTTAAGCGGGCGGTCGAACAAGAAAATCTCCAAAAGCAGAGGCATTTGGAAGAATTCTATCAGACGGCTCAAGACTATATTTCTCCCCTTCAACAGTTGCTAGGAGAGCTAAGTCAAAAGAAAGCCAGCAGCGCTACCGGTCATATTGAAAATATTCTTGGAGTTCTAGAGAACACAGGCTTCAACAGAAACCACGATGTCGAAGGGCAATTTGCCAGGGTCGCGCAGGTGATGCCTACTCTTGCAGGAGCTTGGAAAAAGTCCGCACCAGCCCTCTACGGCTTCTTAAAAGAGGTTTGGTCGCCGGTGAGGGAGTTTTGGAAGGGCCATCCCGTTCGAGCACTTGAAACGCTGCGTGAAATGGAGTTGATCGTGGAGCTTTTTGGCCGAATGATGAAAAGCTTTCACGACCGATATGACAAGGCCAAGCGAAACCAAGCTGCCATGGACTTCTCAGATCTGCAGCGAAAGGCCGTTGGGGTACTGGGAAAAGACAGCGTGGCTCAGGACTGCAGAAGGAATTACAAGCATTTCATGATTGATGAATTTCAGGATAGTGCGACACGTTTCTAACTGAAAAGGTTAGACACTAGCCCATGATGGCTAGGAGAACTAAGAATCCGAAGAATCAAATGAAGGGGTAACGCCCTGAAGGGTTCTCCCTGATCCTCCGAATAGCGTCTGTTTAGGTAAGTAAACAGGGGTTATAAGCTCGGTGAAGTCGGCAGAACATCACCCTAACGTAGAGGCGAGGAAAGCTCTCTGGAGGCAGAGGGTGTGGTGGATATGCCGGGGGTCTATAAAATGCTCATGGTGAGTATGTCAGCTAATAAAAACAGTTGACTGACGAAGTTCTGAATGTACGGCTCTAGAGGAATAGGCATCAGAAATGGTGTTGCCGCTATGACGGCGTTAGTGGGGTAAAGTAAGATTTGTCTTTATGAAATACCCTATCGTGTTACAGGCACGATCCAGCTAACAGGGCTAGAGGAACCACCTAAAAGCATATGGACAGATAGGATTCTTGGAACGTGGTAAGCCGATTACGTGGAGGACTTACATCTGAAGAAGCGGTGATAAGGAAGGGCGTAAGCTATAACTTATCTTCATGTCGGTGAAGGTGGTGGCATAGTACCGAAGATGTCATGGAAACATGATGGAGGGATAGCCACTAGTCAGTTAAGAGCAGACGAGTTACAAAGCATAGCAAGTTCAGGTTCGAGTATGACTAAGAGAAACGTAAGCTGAAAGGTTAATCCGGAAGGAGAAGTCTTGAAGTGATAAGTTGACTGATGCCAGAGGAGTACACGGAGCTTAACAAGAAGCAAAAGCTGAGACACAACGAATATTACGACACCCAAGAAATATACGATAACCTGTACAAAGAAAGTAAAGAAGGAAAGATCTTTACGAAACTGTATGAGCTTGTGGTCGACGAAAGAAATATTAAGCTCGCTTACCGAAACATCAAAAAGAACAAAGGAAGTAAGACGGTAGGGACAAATCGTTCAACAATCGCCGACATAGGCAAACAGGACATAAACAGAGTTGTCGAATATGTAAGGGACAGATTAAGGAACTTTAGTCCACATTCTGTAAGAAGAAAAGACATTCGGAAACCTAATGGTAAAACAGACCTTTAGGGATCCCAACAATTGAAGATCGATTAATCCAACAATGTCTACTCCAAGTGTTAGAGCCTATATGCGAAGCCAAGTTCCACAAACACAGCTACGGGTTCAGACCAAATCGCGGAACTATACATGCCTTTTCAAGAGCTGTAACATTGGCCAATAAAAACAAATTGCATTACGTTGTGGATGTAGACATTAAAGGATTTTTTGATAACGTCAATCATGGTAAACTTCTGAAACAAATGTGGACGGTAGGAATAAGGGATAAACGAATACTCTCGATCATTAGTAAACTACTCAAAGCGGAAATCAAGGGACATGGAGTACCGACAAAGGGAACACCGCAAGGTGGGGTCATATCACCCTTATTATCCAACATTGTTTTGAACGAATTCGACTGGTGGATTAGTAACCAATGGGAGACGTTTGAAACAAGGAAAAACTACACAAAGAATAGAATGATAAGTGGCAAAATACGGTTTGACCAATCAGTGAAATATAGTGAATTAAAGAGGACGAGCAAACTAAAAGAAATGTTCCTTGTCCGATACGCCGATGATTTCAAAATCTTTTGTCGGGACCATAAAACCGCATTTATCGTCTTTGAAGCAGTTAAGAAGTGGTTGAGAGAGAGGTTAAGCCTTGAAATTAGCAATGAAAAATCTAAGGTTATCAACCTAAGAAGAAATTATTCTGAGTTCCTTGGTTTCAAATTTAAAGTCGTAAGAAAAGGCAAGAAAAAAGTTGTGAAGTCACATGTCTCGGAAAAATCAAGGAAAAAGATAATAGAAAAAATCAAGAACAAGATCGAAAGGATGAGAAGGAATCCCTCCATTCAAGAGGTGATGAAATACAACTCTACGGTCTTGGGAATGCAAAACTATTATCGATATGCGACATATGTGAACAAGGACTTCAGCTCTATTGCTTTCTCGGTCAAACGAATCTTGTACAACAGAACAAGGAAGTGCAGAAGTAAAAGTGGAAAAGTGACTCCACTTTTTGAACAACGATATTCTCATTACAACTACAAGAAGCTCTTTGTATCGGGGATGGTATTATTCCCTCTAGACGGCATAAAGCACCTTAACCCTGTGAACTTCAACCAAGATATCTGCAACTTCACAATAGAGGGAAGGATGCTCATCCACGATAATCTCTTCAAGGTTGACATGGGATATGTACATTATCTAATGAATAACCCTGTACCCAATCAAAGTGCAGAATACAATGATAACCGAATTTCACTGTATATCGCACAAGGTGGTCAATGTGGGGTTACCAAAAGGTATTTGGCAATAGATAATATGGAGATACATCATAAAGTACCACGAAACCAAGGCGGTACCGATCAGTATCAAAATCTAATCTATCTGTTAAAGGATGTTCATAAACTTATCCATGCAACTAAAGAAGAAACAATACAAAAATATCTTGTAGAACTTCAATTGACAGAAAAAGAACTGGGAAAAGTTAATGCACTCCGTAAAAAAGCTGGAAACTATGCACTGTAATTAACGAGCTTTTTAACTGATGGGGCGCCGTATGACGGGAAACTGTCACGTACGGTGCTAAGCGGGGGAAAAACCAGAGATCATCTCAAAGGTTTACCTATCGCAACCCAACGCTTTACAGATGAGCATGCTCAAACGCATCCAGCCTGATTTTCGCTTTATTGTAGGGGATGGAAAGCAAGCCATTTATCGTTTTCGAGGCGGCGATGTGAGCTTGATGAAAGAGTATGCCGCTCAAGCAAAGGCTCGGTCAACCGCTCCAGCCTTTATCGACATGCCTAACAATTACCGTACGTGTAAAGGGATCATTGATTTTGTCAATCTTGCCTTCGCCTCGATTCTGGGGGAACAGGAAAGTGACTCGTCCTATCGCATTCCTTATTCTCCTTTAATTGCTGCCCGTTGCTCGGAGCGAGAACAAGAAGTACGTGTGGAATTACTGAAGGGGAGCTTGGATCAGGAATCGGATCAAGTGGACGAGTATCAAATGCTCGTTTCCCGAATGGTAGACATGGTGGAGAATCAAACGCCAGAGGTTCAGGTTCAGGGCAGTTGGACTGAGCCGAAATGGAAGGACATGGCCATCTTAATTCCGAGCCGAACTCCCTTGACTCAGCTGGAGATGGCGCTACAGGATCGTAACATCCCGTACGTGGTCTACGGGGGAATTGGCTTCTATGAAAAGCAAGAAGTCCTTGATTTTCTAAGCTTATTACGTTGGATGAGCCGCCCGTGGGAATCCCTCTACATCCATGCCTTACTTAGAGGACCCTTATTTGGTCTTAGTATGAATGATTTTCTTGAGATGAAAAAATGGTCAAACGACGTCCCGGTTTCTTCTTTTCTATATGAAGGTCATTTCCGTGATGCTGGCTTAGAAGAGCACTTAAGAGAAAAGCTCGAGCGTTTTTCTCGCTTCTATGAGCAGTGGGTGCCTTACTTTCCCCAAACGGATACTAAAGAAGCGCTATTCCAGCTTTTTGAACAGAGTGGCTTGCGTTACACCTGTTACTTGCAGTCCAACGGCTTACAGCGCATTCGGAATGTAGAGAAGCTCATTGGGATCCTAGCTGACTTGAAGCTTTATTCCTTTGACCAGATGCTAACCGAGGCGGATCGGATTATTGCTTTGTCAGAAAAAGAGGGAGAGGCCGATGTGGAGCTGGATGAGGGGGATGCCGTCCATATTATGACGGTTCATGCGTCAAAAGGGCTGGAGTTTCCCATCGTGTTCTTGCCCAATCTTAGTCGCAGCATCCAATCCGACCGCGGAAGCATTCGATTCCACAAGGAGTTTGGCCTGGCAGTCAAGTATAAAAAGGAAAAAGAACAAGAGCCTCACATTGAAGAAGAATTTTCTACTCCTTTGTTTGAGGCATGGAGCAAGCAGGCAAGGGACCAAGCGTTAGAAGAGTCGAAGCGATTGTTTTATGTAGCCACCACGAGAGCCCGCGATTATTTAGTTTTATCTTCTATTCATAAAGAAAAAGACAAGCCGGAAGAAGCGGATAAAACATGGTACCAGATGTTGCAAACGGCCTTATCTCAATCGGAATCGCTAGGGGAGCGCATCTTGGTTCGGGAAAATGAAGTCCATTCACATAAAGCGAAGATGGTAGAAGAGAGCTATGAGGGTCCAACTTTATCCCTTGAGCTAGAAGCGCCCATCGTGTTTTCCGTGAGTGAAGTGATGGACTTTATGCATGATGCTCAGTTATATTACCAAAAGCACGTCTTGAAGATGAATCCAGAGTGGCTGCAAGAACAGGATTCCACACCAAACACGCCTTACTCCGGGATCGATGCCTCTCAACTAGGAGGACTCGTGCATCGCATTTGTGAGTGCTTGGACCAGGGCTGGCCCAAAAGACTCGCCTTCCAAGAAGCCTTGAGCTCTCTGGAGGATCAAGAAAATCTGAAGCTATATGAGCGGGAACTCGAGAAGTTCGTCCGTTCTTACCAAGGAATGGATCCTATGCTGCTAGGGACGCCGGTGGAAAATGAGTGGAGCTTTACCTGTGAAGTCGAAGGGATTCACATTATCGGCACCATCGATAAGGTGGTTCGAACAGATCGAGGAATCTGCGTAATCGATCTAAAAACCAACCGAACCCAACAAAGGGAAGAACTAATTGAAAAATATAAGCCCCAGCTCTATCTTTATAAACTAGCCTATGAGCAGCTTAAACAGGTAGAAGTAGCAGGAATGTCACTTCTTTTTCTGCGCGATGGGGTGGATGGGCTGGTGGACATTCCGCATGAACCGAATTTTGAACAGAAAGTTCGTCAGGCTGTCGTGATGATG
>JBEQAI010000227.1:0-6019 GCA_041640415.1 Ammoniphilus sp.
GGAGATTTTAGAAAGCTTAGCAGACATGATGATTGAGATTTTTGCTATGGAGAGTGCCCTTCTGCGAACCAAAAAAATGTTGTTAAGCCATGGGGCAGATAAAACAAGACATCCGGTTCTCATGACTTCAGGCTATATACATGAAGCAGTCGCAAAACTCGAATATATCGCCAAGGGGGCTCTATCTGCTATTTCCGAAGGGGATATGCTGATGACTCAGCTCTCCATCCTAAAGAAACTCGTTCGCTTCCAGCCTGTCAACCTAGTCCCGATGAAGAGGGAGATTGCTCAGAGGGTGATTAAGCAAGGAAAATTTGTCGCGATATAATTAAAAAGGTTAACATGACACTCCACCCGCGGTTGTGAGATCATGTTAACCTTTTTTTAGATGCTAATATACGTAGATGAACCGATAGTAGCAATAACGAGAGGCAAGGAACTAAAGGCAGACCGCATATTCGGAGTAGGGACGATCTCCTTATCATACTGGGCAAGGTATTTGAAGTTGGGGAAAAAAGCTTCATTCATGAGGTAGGCTGATTGCAAAGCGCCAGGTCTTCGCTTGGTATTGAGGGCATGAATAATCAGCTGTGCAGGTGCAATTCCAATTCCGTGAGCGAAAAAAGCCCCATTGCCCAGGTACACAGCATTCTCTCCTTGCCACTCCGGGTTCGTAGGAGCGTGGTCGGGGTTCTTGAAATAACGAATGTCACCAGGCAGTCCTGCGGAGATCGGCTGTTTTGCCAAGGCAAGGTCTTCATCGTAATAACCGTTCCAGATAAATAGGTTAGGGAACAAGCGATTAAATGTAGCTTCATCAATAGACTGGAGGATCGCGTAATAACATACAATCATAATGGCTGATGTACATTCAAAGGCATATAGGTGGCCGTTTACGAAAATATCGTGGATTCCTTGGGCTGTTGTAACATGGGGTTTCAGCAGGAAGCCCCCGTTATCCGTCCTCGTCCAGAAGTATTCGTTGCAGCGTGAATCTCTGAAAACAGCAAAACCTGCACCGCTTCGGCTTAACGCTGCCCCAGAGGAGACTAGATTTTGTCTCAGTTTCAATTCAAAATAAAGCTGCTTGAAATTTTCATAACTATATAATTGTCCACTCATGACCATTTTTCTTAAAATTAGAAGCTGAAGCTCATTTAGCCCCCATGCATGCACTAAACCGTGAAGGTTTGGCTGTATTTCACCAACTTTAATCATGGCAACCTCCCGTGTTAAGTTTCTCTCTTTACTGTATGACGGGAGGAGGGTAGTGTGCCCATTTTTAAATTATTTCTCAGTTTCCTCTTGCAATAACTGAATCGTTGCTACTTATATCAAATTCATTATCATTGTGATTAAAGGCATTATCTATTTTCATATTGGCGGACTCTGCTTCATTAGGGGAGCCTTTCTCAGGCCACTCCGCAGTTAGTGGATCTTGACCATAAAACTCTTGATTGATATTCCGGTTGGCCTCCAATGTCTCAGCTGCCGTTCTTTCTTTGTCTTCCATGCCCCAACCTCCTTTTTAACGTAGTTTACCCGGGAATGGAATACAACATCCAGGCAAAGAAATATGCTACACTGAAAATAAGCTAGATAGCAGAGGAGTAGACGTATGTTAAAAGTAGAGATGAATGATATTATTCAAATTGCAAGAGAAGCAGGCCGCCTGATTATGGACATCTATCAGTCTGATTTTGGGGTCAAAGTGAAGGATGACGAGTCCCCGCTAACCGCTGCCGATGAAGCTTCCCACCAATGGATATTCAAGGAGCTGACAAAACGTTATCCAGATATCCCTATTTTATCGGAAGAAGGCAACGAGATGGAATATAGCCAAAGAAAAACATGGCCTGTGTTTTGGCTTGTAGATCCATTGGATGGCACGAAGGAATTTATCAAGCGCAATGGGGAATTTACGGTTAATATTGCTCTGGTAGTAGAAGGGTTTCCCCGCCTGGGTGTCATTTATGCTCCTGCTTTGGATGCTCTATATTATGCTGAGCAGGGGAAGGGGGCGTATCGGCAGGTTGCTGGCGGCAGGGTAGAACCCCTGAAGCTCAAGGAAAAGGGCCCTTATGTCTTGGTTCAAAGTCGTTCCCATTCTTCAGAACAAGGAGATGCTTATCTAAACGAAGTAAGAAAGCTCCACGGAGATGCGTTGTTAATCAATAAGGGCAGTTCATTAAAATTCTGCCTTGTTGCGGAAGGGGAAGCAGACGCCTACCCACGGTTTGTTCCTACGATGGAGTGGGACACAGCTGCGGGTCAAGCCATCGTGGAGTGCGCTGGGGGAAAAGTGCAGACGGTAGAGGGGCAGAGACTCTGCTACAATAAAGAAAGCTTAGTCAACCCTTTCTTCATTGCGTCTACCTAGGACGAAAGGGAGAGAATACGCTTGCGTTCTTCTGTTAGCCGAAGAAATAGATCTTTGTCACCTGTTTCCAGACATCGGTCTATTTCTTTATCTAATTCAGCAAGTCGCTGTTCTTGAACTTGCTGGTCAAGATAGATCTCGGCAAGGATCTGAAGAAGTATTGGAGGCTCCTGCTCCTCTTCACGAATTTCGGGCTTAAACTGTTCTCGTACAGCCGAATACTGATGAGAAAACGCCTTGCCTCTGAAATGCAGGACAATATAAATCCGCTCCTTCGTATGGTTGCGAAGATCCTGAAAAGCCTCCTCTGGGCTCATCGTTACCTTGGCATTCCGACGGTATTCGAATGGAACCGTCTCGGAGCATACCGTGGAGATGACAATCGTCCGGTTATTAGGATGGACTTTATCTGTAAAATGAACCCTCTCTAAGAGTTGATCATGGGATAGAAGGTAGTCAAACAGCTTCTTGACTTCAGCTTTTTTAAATCGATATTGGTTTAAAAACCATCGAATGAACTTTCTTTTCTCTGATGTTGGTACCCACTTACTCATTCCACTTTTCCTCCTCGTAGTTGTCCTGCTTATATACTATTCTATAGGAGAACCCTGATTCCCTGTTATCCTTTTTGTAACAGAAAGCATTGGTCGATAATGGGAATATGCGATATAATACGTAAATAAACAATTATTTGAAAACTGATAGGGCAAGGAGAGATAAAATTGAGTCAAAACCATCCCATTGATCTAGGTCACCGCGTCCAGCTCATTGATGGATACGACCTGGGTGCACCAGGAAGAACAGGAACCTACGTTATACAAGAGGATCAGCTGACCATTGTTGAAACAAGCGCAAGCCCTTCTGTTCCTTACATTTTGGAAGGGTTTCAAGCACTGGGTCTTAATCCATTGGACTTGAAATATATTATTGTGACCCATATCCACCTCGACCACGCAGGGGGGGCAGGTCTTTTGCTGGAGAGTTGTCCGAATGCGAAGGTGGTGGTTCACCCTAAGGGTGCTCGTCATTTAGCTAAGCCTGAGCGATTGATTCAGGGAGCAAGAGCAGTGTATGGAGAGGATTTTGATCGTTTATTCGATCCTATTCTACCGGTTCCTGAGGACAAGCTGATCACAAAGGCAGATGGAGAGACCTTGGAGATTGGACCTAACTGTACACTGCAATTTTTGGATACGCCGGGACATGCGAACCATCACTTTAGTATTTATGATCCTGTTAGCAAGGGCATTTTTACGGGTGATACCATTGGGGTATATTACCATCAATTAGCTGATTGCGGTCTGTCTACTTTTACGCTCCCTTCCACATCACCCAACCAGTTTAACCCTGAAGCCATGCTGGCCTCGATGAAGCGTATTGAGGAGCTAGGAGTGGATAGAATCTATTTTGGACACTTTGGAGTACATCGGGAGCCGTCTGACGTATATCGGCATATTGAGGAGTGGCTACCGGTATTTGTGGAAACTGCACAAGAAGTTGTTAAAGAAAATAAGGATGTGTATGAGCTTTCTTCACGCCTTTACGACAAGGTTAGCTCTTATCTCACAGCAGAAAAGGTACCTGTGGACCATCCCGTTTTTGAATTGATAAAACTCGATCTAGATGTTTGTTCGATGGGCCTTATCGAGTATGTGAAAAAAATAAATGCCTAGAAACCGAAATTTGAGGGTAGTCCCTAAAGGTCGGTAAAACCGACCTAGGGACTACCCTCTTTTTTTCGACTCCATTTATGGTATATTATTGCTTTGGTTTAGGGGGATTAGCCCCCCTTAAGCCTCTCCTTTGAGGCTCTTTTTGGTTAGGTATCCCATTTGAGGAGATTATGGGCAATGTAAAGTAGACTTAGATCCGTGGTATTTTGGGATAGCTCAGAGGTTGTAAGGATTAGTGGTAAAAAGTCCATTTATCCGAAAAAAAATTAGAGGAAAAAGAGCAAAATAAGTGATGAATTAGACCTAGAATAAAAAGTGGACACCTTAATAAGAGTACTGGATAATGATAATAAAGTTAAAGGACGGAATAAGAAATGGATAGGAAAGCTCCTTACTAGGTACCAGTATGGGAGGAAGAGGATGTAGCTCCGAAGTGAGCCTGACCGAAGGGAAGGTGAACGAGGGGAAGCCGTAGGCGGCCTTGCATTTCACTACTATCCATAGATTAAGAAAAATAGAGGTGTCCACATGGGAGAGCAACGTCAAAGATTTAATGAAGAATTTAAGAAACAAGCGGTGAAATATATCCAAGAACAGACAAAGACCGTGACACAATTAGCGGAGGAGTTAAATGTAGCTCCAAATACGCTACACTCCTGGATCGCAAAGTATCGTCAATTTGAGAACGAGCCCATGGCCAGCCTAGAAAAGGTTCGTGAATTGGAGAAACTCTTAAAAGAAAAAGAGCGTGAACTGGCTGAAAAAGATCGAAAGATCGCCGATGTAGAAGAAGAATTAGCGATTGTAAAAAAGGCTGTGCACATCTTCAGCAAACCAAGGAAATAAGATTTCAGTTTATAGAGGATCATAGCTCCGACTTTCCTGTGGAGAAGATGTGCAAAGTCATGGCCGTTTCACGAAGCGGATACTACAAGTGGAAAAAGGCTGAACCAAGTGAACAGGAGCTTCAAAAACGAAAAGTACAAGAAAGAATTGTTTACTACTATCATGACTCAGAAAAGCGCTATGGGGCTCCCAAAATCACGGTACTCCTTCACCGAGAGGGTTTTACGACTACAGAACGAACCGTGGGGAAGTACATGAATGAACTTGGTTTACGATCGATTGTTTCAAAAAAGTTCAAGGTAACAACAACAAATTCTAATCATGATCTTCCGATTGCACCAAATATCTTAAACCAGGACTTTTCCGTGTCCGCACCAAACAAGGTCTGGGTCGCTGACATTACCTATATCCCGTGCCGTCAAGGCCGGCTATACTTGGCAAGCATTTTAGATCTTTGTACAAAAGAAATTGTAGGCTGGAGGTTAGGAGATCGCATGACAACCGAGCTCGTCCTTGGTGCCTTAGATGATGCGTATCAAGCCAAGAAGCCGAAGAAAGGACTCATCCATCATTCTGACCGCGGATCCCAGTATGCGTCCGTGGATTACCGGAACCAACTGAAGGAGTACAAGATACAGGCAAGCATGAGTCGTAAAGGAAACTGTTATGATAATGCCTGCATCGAGTCCTTTCACAGCATCCTCAAAAAGGAGCTTATTTACTGTACGAAGTTCCAAACGAAGCAGCAAGCGTATGACGAAATCTATCGATACATCGAATTCTTTTACAATCGGAAAAGAATTCATAGTTCAATTGGATATTTGTCCCCTGTTCGCTATGAACAACTTTTCAAAAAGGCATCCTAAAATGTCTTATTTGAGTGTCCACTTTCTTGACAGAGGTCCAAATCGACAACTAAAACTTCAATACAGCTCGTAAATTTTGCTTTTAGAGCTAATAGTTGGATTTTTTCCACCTACAAAATGAAATCCTGCTCTATTTTAATCAATAGGTGGAGAATTTCCATCTATATATTCTTGCTTCTGTCTTAGATGTTTATTATCAGTGGACTTTTACTAATTTTGTATTTAAAAATAACCTGTAGGGGGTATATTTAGCT
>JBEQAI010000228.1:0-6019 GCA_041640415.1 Ammoniphilus sp.
AGACAATCAGAGAATCTCGTCTCGTTTTGATTCGAGAATTACTCGATTTAGAACTTTTTGAAATAAAAAAAGACCACCAAAATGATTGATGGTCACAAAAGAGGGGTGTAAGTCAACTAAGCCACTATTAAACGACTACGGACTCTAAAAGTGTTTATGCAAATATAGTGCCAACTAACATAACATTAATAATTATTAAAGTGAAACTGGCATATGTTTTGCTTGTTTAAATTGACATCTAAAGAAAAGGAGGAAATTTCAAAAATGAAAACAACAGATAATTTAATGGTTAACATTAACAAGATGAAAAAACAATTAAATGTAATGTATAAAAAATATGAGGGTAATCTTCTTCATCCCGAGATATTAAAATTAAGCCAAAAACTCGATATACTCATTGTCTATTCACAGAAAGTAAGAAACCTAAAAACATAACTACGTGAAAAATTAAAGTTGAAACTTCATCCCCACCCATAGTTCTGTGCTGCTAAGTACGATTATCTGCTAAAGAGCAATCCTCGTCTGCTCCCATAAGCTTTTTACGGATAACGGCCACAATCAGCATTAGCCCAGGGAAGACGGTTGAAATCAAGGTACCATAAAAAGGGTAAATGTTCGTAAGAAAATGGTTCATATCCTGCAGACTGGGTGCTGCCCAAAGTCCGCCTACAGCGGAAATAAAGCCGAAGGGAAGAACCAGTTGCTTGTAATCGGATAGATTTAGCCATTGGGCTATTCCTAAGACAAGAACATAATAAAATAGGGATAATTTGATAAAAATACCTGTCACCCAAATGGCCATTACCATTGCTTCAAGATGCTCAAAAAAATGGGCAATGCTAATATGACGGGCTGCAGACATAAGAGGATATGTGATATCAGCCGTGGTTTTAGCGCCATATAGGAAAAGAATGGTCAGATTTGTAGCCATTAACGTGAGCGTTATGGCGAGGATGGAGAACATTCCCCATTTCATTCCATTTTCAGGATCTCTTAAAAAAGGAAGCAACATAGAGATAAGAAAGGACTGGCTGAACCAAGTCTGTGGCAGAGCAGCTCCCATTAGCGGGGGCAGCAAACCATTTTCCATCATCGGAAGCATATGTTTAGGGTACATATCCTTAATAAGTAAGACCATAATCAGCACTAACAAAAAAATATAAAGCGGCAAAATGACATTGGCCGTTCTCCCCACAGCTTCCAGTCCGCTCCGAACCGTAAAGGCACAGATCAAAACAAGGCTTCCCATAATGACCATAAGTGGGGTTTTGGTCAGAAAAGCAGTCGCAATCAATTCACCATAGTCTCTCACGATTAAGATGTCCGAATGGAAGATAAGAAACAAGAAGATAAAGCCCATTGCTTTTCCTGGTATTTTCCCCAAAATGCGCTCACTGTATTGGATAATCGTTTGGTTGGGGTAATACTTATGCAGCTGACACATGATAAACACAGTTAAAAAACCAATTAAGGAACCAAATATTGGCGAGAGCCACATATCTCGCTCAGCAAACTTGGCTGTAATTCCCGGGATAGTTAAAACGGCAGTCGCTAATACCCAGAGGTAAATAAGGCTAGCCATCTGAAAAGCTGAGATTTTTCCTTTTTCAATCATCTTTAATACCTCTTTTTTGTAGTTAACACTCCACAGGAGTTTAGGTTTTATCTCTCAAGAATCTTCTCCAGCGGTTTGAAGATCGCGCGGACTAGCTGGGTAGGACCAGGCAGATCAGGTATAAAAAGAAGCAGAACTGCCAGTATCCATCCCAAAGCTGTGAAGGTGATAAAGCTTGCTTTCTCCTTCTTCTGGGTCGGTCCCATCTTAGGCCATTCATACAAGGAGATAAAAATAACAATTCCCGTAATCCCTATTACTGCTCCTAAGTTCAATCCTTTTCCACCTCTGCTCTAGATAAACTCGTTGGCTTTGTAGTCATTCCAGGCCTACGCACCTTTGCCTTGATGTCGTATTCCACAGTTATTTTTGGAAATATATCATGCCAATGAGACTTGGCTTCCTTCCACTTTTCAGGATAACTTCGATGAAAGGCCTCTGCAAAGCGGAAGACATCCGTCCTCATTCCTACCTGTACATGCTCAAGGGACTGACTGATTCGTTCCTTGATGTCTTTCTCTATTTCCCGTTCAACTTCCAATGATTGTTCGGGATCCGTTATATCCAGACGGCTTGCATTTTGCACTAAAGCTCCTTGCGCTCTAATTAATGCCTTTACTTTCCATTCCCCGTTTTCAATTTTGGGGATAAGTTCCGTATGTTGTTTAAACGGATCGAAGGATAATGTTCCTCCGCCCTCTGGAGAGTCTACGGTAAGTCCTACGACTTCAATATCATCCCGCAGCCATAAAATTCCCCGTGTAGTTGGAAGATCGACTTTTCCAATCATTCGATCCTTTTTAAACAGAGCCGTTCCGACAATATTAGCAATGGTCTCCTCCTTCTTTTCACCATGTTTGGGCGGCAGGTACCTTATCAGCGGAAGGACTGCTCCCCCTGAATCTGCGGTTGTCATCTGCTGAAAATCCTTCATTGTGACATTGACCCCAATCTCCTTTTCAGCTAACTTTCGGAGCACTTTGCCAATGTTACCCTCCAGAGGTGGCTGCAACTCCAATACATTCGCAGCTTTTCCTTCACTGACAAACAAATGGGTTCTGCCGCGTGGTTCCGGATGGCGCAGCAAATAGTCCAAATCGCGATGAAGCCCTTCCGAGGCATACCTCTCTCCGAAGATGTACACCTTGCAGTGCCCCCAGAAAATATGGCGAGGGAGCTTGGAGTGAAGCTTGGACAAGGCATCCGCAAAGTTTTCCCCCTTTGCGGATCTCAGCACGCTTTGGGGTTCACCCGCCCCTTGCTGCCCGTTCCCAGCTAATCGAGGTATTAAAACTTGAATTGTCAAATCTAATTGATTATCTTGACCCTTGTCAATCGCAGCGGATTGAACAATGGCCATATCATTAAGTTCCCTTCGATCCCAGCATCCCGAAAGGAAAAGAACCGGTAATAAGAATAGAAAAACAAGTGATTTTCTCCTGCATACCGCCACCTTTCATTCATCTCCTCTAGTTGGATCCGGTATCCGCCCCGACGTATCCTGGTAAGCGTTGTGCTCCCCTGTAAAGTGGGGGCGCGTGTTCATCACCCACCATGGGGATCGGATAAGTACATCTCTCCACTGCCGAAATTTCATTGGAGCTATGGGCGTGAAGTAAGGAACCCCGAAGGACCGCAATGAGCACAAGTGCGAAATGATAGCCAAGACTCCAAGCATGACCCCAAGCAAACCGAGTGAGCCTGCAAGAAGGATAATAGGAAAGCGCATGATCCGAAAAGAAATTCCTTGAACATATCGAGGAACCATAAAGGAAGAAATCCCGGTTATGGCGACCACGATAACCATCGGTGCAGAAACGAGTCCTGCTTCAACAGCCGCTTGACCTATGACGAGAGCTCCAACAATGCTCACGGCAGCACCAATCTGCTTAGGAAGTCGAACTCCTGCTTCACGCAAGGCTTCGAAAGTAACCTCCATAATGATCGCCTCTACAAGTGCCGGGAAAGGAACGTACTCCCTGGAGGACGCAACGCTGACCAGTAAATCCGTGGGAACCATTTCCTGGTGATACGTTAGAACAGCGACATAAAGTGATGGAAGCAAAAGCGACATCACGAGGAAAATATATCTCAGCCAGCGGATCAACGTGCTAGCCAAGAACCCTTGATAATAGTCCTCTGGAGACTGAAGCAAAGAAAAAAAAGTGGTAGGAGCAATCAATACAAATGGAGTTCCATCAATAAGAAGAGCTACTCGCCCTTCAAGGAGATTGGCTGCAGCGACATCCGGTCTTTCCGTACTCAATAATTGAGGAAATGGGGAGAAGGGATTGTCCTGAATGAATTCCTCGATATATCCACTTTCCAGGACACCATCGATATCAATCTTTTGTAAGCGATTTCTAACTTCTTCAATGAGGTTTTTTTCAGCAACGCCTTCAATATACGCGATGTTGATCGCGGTCTTCGTGTATTTTCCGATTTTCATTGACTCCATTTTAAAAGCTGGACTTTTAATAATCCTACGCAACTGTGAAATATTAACCTGTATTGTTTCTGTAAAACCTTCCCGGGGTCCGCGGATGGTGATTTCGGCCGATGGTTCTTCAATTCCTCTTTTCTCCCATTTGGTTAAGCCTAAGGCTATTCCCTGGTTTTCTCCTTCCCATAACAAAACCGGATTTCCATTAGAAATAAAATCTATACATTCTGAAAAGTTTTTGATTTCTTTCGTATGCGAGACCGGAATTTTTGATGATACCATTTCATGAATACTAGAGCAACCGTCTGTAACTAGATGCATAAGAGGACTTAATACATTTCCATGCAGTTCCTCCATATTGATTAGACCTTCAAAATAGATGAGGGCTGCCGAAGTTACTCCGCCGATTTTAAAAGAATGGAAAATGAGATCCGAACATTTTTCAAAAATCGATTGAAGGATCTTCACATTATAGTCTAAACTGGCATCTAACGGTTCCTGCAGTTTACTATCCTGCTGATGGAGAGCAGGCTTTTCGTTTACTCCTAGCAGTTTTTTTAGCTTTTTGCGAAAGTAAAGAACCACGGCGGTACCCCCTTCCTTGTTTTGATGTTTATCAAACCTTTCTTAAGTATTAATGTTTCAAAGAATATCTTATCCTATTCCAATTTTTTCTGTTCTTCTTAGTAATGAAATTATACTATCTTTATCGACTCTTCCATTAGACAACCGTTATTTATTATACCTATACCTTAACTCAAAGATGTTTTTTTGAATTTCATCGTTATATATTGGATCATACCCATTTATTTCTTCCACTTCACCATAACTTCTAAGATAATCCTTTAAACACAAAACAAACCTTGAAGAAGTTGATATATCAGTCATTTCTGAAAGACTAGACATAGTATACGCTTTAACTTGGGGATAGCCTAACCTTGAATTGTTTGAAGCACGCTCATAGAATTCACGCACAAGCGCCCCCCTTGTCTTTCCCTTTCCTTCAACTAATACAAAAGCTTGAACGACAACAGCCTTTGTTTGACGTCTTTGCGCAATTCCACAAAACTTTTTACCATTTATACTTAAATCAAAATCTCCCGGACAATATGCTCCCTCAACCTCTCCTTTGTGAACTAGACAGATTTGACTCTTCAGACTTTCACATATTAGCTGGTACATTAACTCAAAATCCCGACGAAATTCCATTCCCCCTTTGATCTTAGGCAAAATAATTGAAATGTTAACAATTCCAAGGTCTAGTGGGACTGCAGCTCCCCCCGAATTACGAACTGTAACAGAATAGCCTTGTTGTTCCAGCCATTGCATAGTTTCCAGAGCATTCGGAAGTTTACGATCACGTAATCCTAGTATAAAAGCCTTAGGATGGCGCCAAATATGAATAATGGGCTCAGATCTTTCCATTCCTACTTCTCGTCCGTAAACTTCGTCAAAGGCAAATGGGAATAAGATATCATGTGAAAATACAGTTGAAGATGTATCTACAAGCTTAAATTTAAGGGGAAAATTAATCATCGGCATCATCAAACAGACCCAACTCCTCTATTTCTTCTATTTAATGTTTATAAGAGCAAAAAACATACCAATTATTAAACCTATCATTACCTTCCTTATAACAAACCGTAGTCTATGTTTAAGCTAGAACATCCTTTATCCAGTAAAAGATAGACAAAATAGGAATAAGTCTCATTCTGCCTCATAATGTTCATTCCTCGGATAAACAAACTTTTATTGATAATAGCCTCCTCCCCAAGAATCCATAAGGGTTTACCTATACTTCTTGAATATGGCATAGAACTTGCTAAATAAGTTGATCAGAAAATACTTACATCAATTTAGAGGAGGTTCTACTATGGAACAAACATGGAAAATCAGCAATCGTGTACAAGAATTTTTAAAGGGAACGAAAAAACTCTTGATTAATGGGGAATGGGTGGAAG
>JBEQAI010000229.1:0-5989 GCA_041640415.1 Ammoniphilus sp.
TTTTTGTCAATTATTTGATATAATTCGACTAAATACGACAGGTTCTGCGGAACAAGGAGGAAGTTCGATGTCATTTATTACAGGCCTCTACAAGCTAGTTCAAAAAAAGAGACATCCCCACGAAGTGATCCGCTTATCATCCGCTGAGAAAAACTCCATTGCAGCAGTGATTGGTTCCTGTGTGACCATCGCGATCGTGACGGGGATCCTCATTGTGTTAAATTAAGCGTAAGATTCCGGTTAAGTGTCTGTAACTGTAGATTTATGACTCATTCAGTTCTTCCATTCTTTCATTAACCGGAGTTATACGATTATTCGTCTCCATGCGTATGTATGGACAAAAAGATAAGGCGTACTCCGCCTCAATCAACCTGACTATAGAATCTCTTTTCTTTTGCTCACCAACTCGTCAAACCACTCTTTATCCCTAGTGTCCAAAGCAAGATCAATAAGCGAATCCAAATCTTTCAGTTGCTCCAAAATAAAGGCTGGCAGCTTATCAATTTTCTTATATACAACAGGGTATCCATCGTCTTGCCGCTTAAGGAAGGTGTCTTCCGAAATAGGCTTGGGTTCCCCCCAGCGACCCAGCTTGGTTAAATACTCTTGGCGGTAATAAAATCGCTTATCCCTATACATCTCACAAATATAGATGACCTTCTTGACGTTGTTCAGATGGTGTTCACTCATTGATGATCCTCCTCTCTGAACATCTGTTTCTATTAATTTATTCAGTCATGTTAGGAGATGTGAGCGCATGAAAAAAAACAAACGGTTGAGCAGGCACAGGGAATAAATTACAATGATAGAATGAGATTTGACCAAATAGGGACTCGAGGTACTTTTATGTATTATCTGTATCGCTGTGAATTCTGTGGAGGGCATACTCCGTATGTTTTTCTTTCTTTTTATGGAAACTATATTTGTTCCTCCTGTATTCAAGACAAGAGAAACCGTGACCGGTTTGACTCCCTAGAAGAAGATCAAGACAATATCACCTACGAAGGATAGACACTTATGCTGGATTACTTTTTTCTCTTACTCATCGGCACTTTTGCCGGACTGGCTGGTTCTATAGTTGGCTTGGGCGGCGGATTTATTATCATTCCGTTTTTATTATTCTTTTTTCCTTTACATCCCCAATTGATTGTGGGAACATCCATGGCCGTCTTGCTCATTAATTCACTTTCTAGCACCTATGCTTATCTGCGCCAAAAACGAATTGACGTAAACAGCGGAATTGCCTTCGCTGTTGCGATGATACCTGGCTCCATCATCGGAGCCATATTATCTAAATTCATTCTGACAGGCGAGGTTTTTCATGTTGCCTTTGGGATGTTTCTGCTTTGTGTATCCCTGCTGATCTTACTAAAACCAAGCAATCCGATAAACTTACCTCTTCGCCCTACGGTAAGCCGGGACTTTCAAGACCAAAGCGGAAAAACGTTTTCTTACTCCTATCACCAGGGACTTGGACTGACCATTAGTTTTGCCACAGGATTCCTTTCATCCTTCTTAGGTGTGGGGGGCGGATCGATTATGGTTCCCACCATGACGATCCTGCTTCACTTTCCACCACATATTGCAGCCGCTACCTCCATGCTCACGATCTTCGTTTCGTCTATCAGCGGCACCATTGCCCACGGCCTGATGGGACATATCGATTGGAGCTATGTATTATTCCTAGCGCCCGGGGCTTTTATCGGCGGACAATTGGGGGCAAGGATCGCCTCGAATCTTCCCTCTCGAGCCCTGATGTATGTATTAGGTACTTCCCTCATACTCGTTGCTTTTCGGTTGCTGGTATAGAAGAAGCGTCCCATGGGCTGGGACGCTTCTTTATCATCATCACGAAAAAAATACTTGAAGGTTTTATCCTTCAAGTCATAAAGGTGTTAGTCACATAAACAGAACGCATTTCGTTCTGTTTAGAGAACCAAAAAGCATAAAAAAATCACTTATTCTCCTCGAGCAGCCCTTTCGCTTTTCTTGTATTCGATATACTCTCGAAACTCTTCTTTGCTCACCCCTGAAGCCATTGCTTCCTGCACAAGCCTAATGGTTTCTTCATCAAGATCGCTGGGTAGAACCATAGATACGTTAGGCTCCTTTGAATGATTTGGCTATCATCCTAATTATACCAAACTCATACCCTATTTGACTATGCTGGATTGTCCTAAAAATTCCCTGATTTCTTCACAAGAAAGACCCAATTCCTTCGCTTCCAATATCAGGGCTACCCACTCCCTATCTAGTCCTTCCATACTCCCCTTCACGTCCATACCTCAACCCCCACTCTATTATTCACTTATTCTTATCCACATCCGTGCGAAACTTCACCTTCCAATGGTTAACCTCATACCCCATTTTCTCCATCAGATTCAAAAGCATAGCCGTGCTTTTTAAATCTGTACAATTCCACTCCTTTAAATGTTGTTTCAAATCCACTTCGCCAAACTTTGACTTATTTACCTTAGTCATTAAGTACCACCTAGCAGGAGTATTTTACTACTCTCATTATAGAACAAGTTTAGTTCTTTTTAAAGAACATTTTGTTCTTTGTTGAAAGAAAATGGCCCGATTCGATGTCCACCTACTCGGAATCATTATCGGTTTGAGAGCAAGTTCCTTGGTTTCATGATCGATCCGCCTGGTTCAGGGCACGAACCGCAGGCTTGCGGTACCTCATCCGAGTGATCCGCCTGGTTCAGGGTACGAACCGCGGGCTTGCGGTACCTCAAACGAGCGATCCACCCGGTTCAGGGTACGAACCGCAGGCTTGCGGTACCTCAAACGAGCGATCCGCCTGGTTCAGGGTACGAACCGCGGGCTTGCGGTACCTCAAACGAGCGATCCACCCGGTTCAGGGAACGAACCGCGGGCTTGAGGTACCTCAGGTGCTCCAACTGCTTGGAATCATTCCCGGTTCGTGAGCATCCTTGCCTGAATGCACCTCTTATCCAAATAACAAGAGCGCCCTACCCTAGGACGCCCTCTCTTATCTCTCTAAAAACGCTAGACTCTTTCGCAAAAACCACTCCGCATCCTCCACTTGCGGAGAATGGCCCACCTCCGGGTGGGTGACTAACTCGCACTGAGGAAAATAAGACTGCATTCTTTTCATATCCTCTAGAGTAATTAGCACATCCTGTTCGCCAAACAGAATGGAAACTGGCTGCTCCATCCTCCGTGCGGCCTGCCGGTAATCAATCACGCCCAGAGAGCGTGCATTACTCACGGCCGTATGTGTACTGCCCCATGCATCCTCTACTAATTCGGCAAACAAAGGAAGATGCGCTCCTCTCGGAACAACAGCCGTTAAGGCGGTTTGCAGCAGCTCTCGATCAAACGAATATCTCTCGATCATGTCATACTTCTCATCACCGGTAACGAAGCCATAGATCGGTGCCGGATTGAGCAAAATCATTTTCTCAATTCGTTCCCCAGCTTTAGAGGCGAGATCGACCGTGATCGCTCCCCCCATGGAGTGGCCAATCACTGAGCAGTTCTCTATCCCTTTTAAGTCCATAAAGGCAAGGACATCATTCCCATACTGAGGGACCGAATACCCATCCCTAGGTTTTTCCGATTCCCCACACCCGCGTAGGTCCACGGAATACACTGTAAACGATCGAGCAAGCTCCGCTTTCACCAAGTTCCACCAACGCTTACTTCCCAAATTACCGTGGATGAGAAGTAAAGTCCTCTCACCCTCTCCCAGCTTTTCATAAGCCATCCTAAACCCGTTCACTAGCACGTTATTCATTCATTGCCCCCTGTTCCAACACATGATGGATATAGGTCATCGCCTCTTGCAAGGTATACGCCTGAATGTCCTCGTCGCCCTGAACATGTGTCACCTTGATTCTCCAAAGACCCTCGGGCTCATCCGCTGACTTATAGCATCGAAGCACAAATGACTCCATCTGCTGTGTACTCATGACTTAGCACCTCGAGCTTTCCACTTTTCCTGAATGGTGCCGACAATTCCCTTCGGGAAAAACATGACGATCAGGATGTAGATAATACCAAATAAAATCAGCCAACGTTCAAAGATCCAATGTACCTTCGCGAGTTCCGTCAACGATTCATGTGCGTATTGGATAATGACCGATCCTAAAAGTGGACCAAACAGTGTCCCTACTCCGCCCACAATCGTCATTAACAAGGCGTCTACCGTTTTATCCACCGCAAGAACGGATGTGTTAACAAATTTAATCGACAAAGCATACATAATCCCGGCCAAAGAAGCGGTTACCCCGGCTACGATGTTAGCAATAATCTTGTAATGAACCACCTGGTACCCCAGCGACTCGGTTCGCTGCTCATTTTCACGGACGGCAACTAAAACCTTTCCCACTGGAGATTCAATGAAGCGCTTCAAGCATAAGAACGTGATCACCATGAAAATACACGCGACATAGTAAAAGGTAACCCGGTCATTGAGGATCTTTGGAATCGAAAAGGTAAAACCATCATTCCCAAAGGTCAAGGACCGCCACTTTTCCGCTACGATGAAAAACAACTCAGCAAACGCCAAGGTGATCATCGCATAGAAGGTCGCTTTTAATCGCAACGAGAGAATACCGATTAACAAACTGATGACAAAAGCGAGCGCCACGGTAATCACAACGGCCACAAGCAACACCCCAAGCGTGTTATCCCATTGCTTCATTAGTATTCCTGTGGAATAAGAGCCAAGCCCAAAAAACATAGCATGACCAAAAGAGATGATTCCTGTATATCCGAGCAGGATGTCGTAGGACATGGCGAAAACACCGAAAATAAACATTTGAGAAACCATGATTAGCGTACTTCTTGAATCAAACACTAAAGGAAAGGCAAGCAAGAGGGCGAGTATCGTTAGTTGAACGACTAACGAACTTTTCCATAGTGAATGTTTCTCTAGCGTGGATTGAAACACCTTCGCTTCTGTTTTCATCCTTTTCTCACCCCTTGACCCCGAATAATCCCGAAGGCTTAATCAATAAGACTGCGGCCATAAGCAATACGTTAACCGCCAACGTTCCTTCCGGGAAGTAGTACGCCATGAAGGCTCCCGATAATCCAACTAACACTCCCGCCAGGGCGGACCCTTTGATGCTTCCCATTCCACCAATCACCACCACAATAAACGCTAACAGCATGTTCTCCATCCCAATGGAAGGGTTAATGGAACCGGAATAAGGTCCCATCAGCACGCCGCCTAGTGCAGCCAGACCTGCACCAAACATAAAGACAAGAGCAAATACCTTTTTAATATTTATTCCTAGCGCCTGCACCATTTCTTTGTTAATAACCCCTGCACGTACAATGAGCCCGATCTTCGTGCGATTCATGACATATTCTAATCCAATCAAAACCGCTAACCCTACCGCGATGATAAACACACGATATTTAATAATAATCAGCTCGCCCACTTGCCAGCTGCCTTCCAAGTAGGAAGGCACAGGCGTCATGTGCTGGTTCGGTCCCCAGAATACCTTGAGCAATTCGCTTAGCACAAGCATGGCGCCCATCGTAATCAAGATCTGCTGGATATGATTGCCGTAAACCGGGCGAATAACAAACCGCTCCATCAAAAACCCAACCAATACCCCAACTAAAATCCCACAAGCAATCCCTACGATAAAGCTGCCGGAAATCAGATAAAACCAGGCCCCAGCATACGCTCCCCAAGCAAACAAGGCACCATGGGCAAAATTCAACACATCCATCAAACCGAAAATGAGCGTTAAGCCTGCCGCGAGGAGGAAAATGAGCATTCCGGTGGCGAGGCCGTTTAATCCTAATGTCAATATGAGATCCATACGTTCCCCTCTCTCTATGCAATCCCCAAATATTGTTTCTTCAGCTTTTCATCCTGCTTCAAGTCCTTCATCGAGCCCGCATGCACGGTGTGTCCATCGTCAATGATGTAGTAGCTGTCACCGACCCCACTCGCCATGATAAAGTTCTGCTCCACCAACACGACCGTCGTTTTTTCTTT
>JBEQAI010000230.1:0-5978 GCA_041640415.1 Ammoniphilus sp.
TTAGAAGCGATTACAGAAGTGGACACTCTCTTAGAAAAGTATCCTTATCTGCGAGAGAAAGGCACCTTTCTTATGATCAAAGGAATGTGGCTGCTCCAACACGCTCATCCTATCGAGGGAATGGAAGCTATAGATCATGGAATCGAATTACTCCAGCATTCACATTTCGTTCCTCATTTGCTTCACTCCCTCTTACGAGTCGTTCGACTACTCGAACGTGAAAATATTCATCCTTTGTACGCGGCAAAATATAAAAGGCTATGGGAAGAACAGAGAACGAAATATGACTTGCTAAAATTGCAAGAACCGATTTTTAAGCAGTTATCTCGACATCTCTGAAATTCCTTTGACAAAGCCTTGCGGGAATAGGGCTGGTATTTATAGGCGTGGGTATAGGCAAACTATTTCTCACTTGTCTACTCCTCATCTGGTTAAAAAGAAGTCACCCAACATCAGTCTCAGCTGAAACAAAAAAAGCCATGTAATATACATTAATATCACATGGCTTGATCGTGATGAGATTGCGCTAAGCTCACAAATTTATTAAATTCCTTCAGGAATGCCAATTTTACTGTGCCCGTAGGACCGGCTCTATGCTTCCCAATAATCACTTCAATTACATTTTTTTCTTCTGTTTCACTATCATAATAGTCTTCTCGATACAAGAAAGCCACAATATCCGCATCCTGCTCAATCGCTCCCGATTCACGAATATCCGAGAGCATCGGACGCTTATCTTGCCGTTGTTCCACGGCACGGCTTAACTGAGACAAAGCAATAACCGGGCAATTGAGCTCACGGGCCATTAATTTCAGCGTACGCGAAATTTCGGATACCTCTTGTTGTCGATTGTCCCCTCCTGCTTTACCTGAGATCAACTGCAAATAATCGATCAAAACCAGCCCTAAGGTCCCTTGCTCTTGCAGTAATCGACGGCACTTGGAGCGGATATCGGCTGCCGTCACGCCAGGTGTATCATCAATAAAGATGGGGGCCTTCGATAAGGTACCGATGGACATGGTCAGCTTGCGCCAATCATCTTCATCCAAGTAGCCTGTCCGTATCTTACCGGCGTCAATATTGCCCTCGGCACAGATCATACGCATGACCAGCTGGGCTGCTCCCATCTCCAAACTAAAGATGGCCACAGGCTCCCCTGCACGAGTCGCTACATTCTGTGCTACATTCAAGGCAAAGGCAGTTTTCCCTACAGCAGGACGTGCAGCAAGGATAATCAGATCACTTCGATGCAATCCCGCTGTCATCTTATCCAAGTCAGGGTAACCCGTAGGGATTCCGGTGATTTCACCTTTTTTCGTAGACAACATTTCAATCCGCTCATAAGCTTCCATCAGGACATTACGAATATGTTGAAACCCGCCCTTAGCACGCTTCTGAGAGATTTGCATGATATTTTTTTCCGCATCGGAAAGCAGATCCCCGAGATCCTCAGATTGATTATAACCATCCGTGACAATCTTCGTAGCTGTACGTATCAGCTGACGAAGGACAGCTTTTTGCTCGATAATTCGACAGTAGTACTCGATATTGGCAGCCGTCGGTACGGAGTTAGCTAAGTCCGTTAGATACGTAACTCCCCCGACATCTTCAAGCTGCTTCTTATTTTCCAGCGCAGCCGTAACCGTCACTAAGTCTACCGGCTCACCGCGTTCTCCTAGTTCGATCATGACTTGATAGACTCGCTGATGAGCAGGCCGATAAAAGTCAGAAGGAGACAAAATTTCACTAGCTGATACCAGAGCTTCATGCTCTAAAAAAATAGCCCCTAATACAGCTTGTTCAGCTTCCATATTATGGGGCGGAGTTCGATCAGCAAGGATATCGCTCATGATACTCACCTCGCTTATGCGTTTTTTTTTTGCGGACATACAGTTCGTAAAGAATCGTATGTCCGCTCCATTTTACTTTTCTTCTACCACATGCACATTCAAAGTCCCCGTTACTTCAGGATGCAACCTCACGGGTACTTTCGTATACCCTAGCGTTTTAATAGGTTCATCTAACACTAACTTACGCTTATCAATATCTAATTTCGCTTTTTTCAATGCATCTGCAATTTGTTTCGTTGATACGGCTCCGAACAAGCGACCACCTTCTCCCGTCTTTGCCGGAATAGTAATCGTAACATGTTCTAACTCTTTTGCAAAGACTTCAGCTTGTGCCTTTTCTTCCTCTTTTTTCTTTTCTTCACTTTTTTGCTTTTGCTCGAACGTTTTCACATTCCCTCCGGTTGCTTCTACCGCAAGTCCTCTTGGAAATAAGAAATTGCGTGCATAACCTTCAGAGACCTCTACCATTTGACCTTTTTTCCCTTGTCCCTTAACATCCTTTTGCAAAATAACTTTCATTATTTAGCACTCCCCTCTTCGTGATATTTCTTGATCAGGCCTCTTAATTTTTTTACGGCTTCATCAATCGACATCTCTTTCACCTGGGTGGCTGCATTCGTTAAATGGCCGCCTCCACCCATTTGCTCCATGATCATTTGAACATTAATGTCTCCTAAGGAGCGGGCGCTGATCGCTATCATATTGTCAGGTCTGCGGCATACGACAAACGAAGCCTGGATTCCTGACATGGTAAGCAAGGTGTCTGCCGCTTGAGCAATCAATACTTGGCTATACGTTTCATCGGGCTTCCCTACGGAGACAGCAAAGATATCATAAAGAACCTCAGTGTTTTGGACAATCTCCGAACGCTTAATATATTGATGCAAATCTTCTTTGAGTAATCGTTGAACAATGGCAGGCTCAGCCCCATTACGCCGTAAAAAAGAGGCAGCTTCAAACGTCCTGGCCCCTGTACGAAAAGCAAAGCTCTTCGTATCGACGACCATCCCGGATAATAAGGCCGTGGCCTCTAAACTGTCCATATTTAACTTATCACTCTGGTATTGCAGTAGCTCCGTAACCAACTCACAGGTAGAAGAAGCATACGGTTCAATATAAACCAACACCGGATCCTCCACAAATTCCTCCGAGCGTCGGTGGTGGTCAATCACCATGACTCGATTCGAAATTTGCAACAGCTTCGGCTCGATGGCCATAGAAGGACGGTGAGTATCCACGAGGACAACAAGCGTACGATTCGTGGCCATCCCTATGGCTTGATCGGGGGTAATAAAGTAATCCCCCAAATACTCATGCTCCTCTACAGCAGCCATTAACCGGTCGATAGAAGGATTAACCTTATCCAGGACAATATGCCCTTTCTTGTCATTCGCAAGAACAGCCTTTAAGATCCCAATGGAAGCTCCTATGGCATCCATATCGGGGAATTTATGCCCCATGACGAGGACCTTATCACTCTCTAGAATAAGATCACGAAGCGCATGGGAGATCACGCGTGCACGTACCCTCGTCCGTTTCTCCACGGCATTCGATTTCCCTCCATAGAAGGTCATCTTATCGCCTTGCTTCACAGCAGCTTGATCACCGCCGCGACCAAGCGCAATATCCAAACTGGACTGAGCCATCTCGCCTAGCTTCGGATAATCTACGTCTCCAGCACCAATTCCGATACTTAATGTAATAGGAATTTTATTTTTCGCTGTCATTTCTCGAACCACATCTAAAATATCAAAGCGAGAATCCAACAACTGCTGCAGGGTCGCTTCATCTAAAATGCCGAGGAACTTATCCGATGCATAGCGTCGGATATAAATCTTATACTTAGCAGCCCATTCGGTAATGGCTCCCGTTACATTCGCCATCATGAGGCTTCGACTTTGGTCATCCATCCCTTGTGATACCTCGTCAAGGTTATCGAGGTGAACGATAGCCAAAACGATCTTCTCCTCATTATAGCGCAAATCTAGCTCTCGGAAGTCTGTAATATCCGTGAAGTAAAGTAAACGCTCCTCCGGACGGACCAGAACCTCATATACCCGTTGATTAAAGGTAATCTCGAACTGCTTTTTCCCTGGGGGTAGTTCCGCTATCTGAGGAATAACATCTAGAAGCTGCTGTCCGGACAAACTTTCTTTTCCCGTAACTTTAACCATGTAAGGATTGAACCATTCAATCTTCTTGTCCTCGCTGTATAACAGGATTCCAATCGGCATCTCCGTTAAGACTTCGTCTCCTGCCTTTTTGACCCGGTGGCTTAACGTTTCGATGTAGTTCTGTAGGTCCTGCCTAAAGGCTTGCTCCGCTTTGTAAATAAAGAAAGCTAGGCCTACGAGAGACAGCAATCCCAAGGTGGCGAAAACCCAATTATAAAAAGATAATGCACCAACTAAGATGATACTTAGAATAAAGGCCATTATCATATGTAATCCATGCCAACGCTTCAGGAGGAACTTCTGCATAGATTCAGCTCCTTATTTTTTGCTCACTTTGCTTCTCAAATCGATTCCTAGGTCAAGTATACCCAATAGTACTAGTATAAAAGGGAATGGCGGAAAAATAAATACTAATACAATGGCGGTGATTGGAATGGCTTTCCCCCAGCCTTTGCTATGAGAAAAAAAGAAGAGAAAGCTTAAACCCTGGATCATCATCATGATATCTAAGATCGGCTTAATATTAAGAAGTAAAGTTTCCCACATGTCCCCGCCTTGCGCCCCAACGATAATCGAGCCTAGCAGGACAACGAGGTAATAATACATAATCGATCTCGGCCATCTCCACTCTCTGAACGGTGGGAAAGAAGGAACAGGAGTACCCAGCCTTTGAAGCACCTTCCGGGAAAACCAGTGGTTAATGAGGGCAAACTGAGTCGAACCTAGAATGAGTAACATGGGTACCATTTTCCCAATCATCTGCACCATATCGGTAAGCATCGCCGTTTGTTTCTCGTCCGTAGGACCAATCTGCTCCATAATGGAACGGCTCATCTCAATCGATTGGTTCATCATTTCCTGTATGGTCGTGACAGGATTAATATTCAGTACATAATAGCTAACCACTAAGCTTCCTAAGAGAAACGCTAAACTCGCTAACGATCCTCCAACAAAAACATGAAACGCGCTTTTTCCTTGGCGATACAATACCCCCATGACCACGCCTAGCAACCCTGCGAATAAGGCACTGAAGATGGAGGGCAAGGCCCCAATGAAAATCGTTAACAATCCGCTAGCTGCAACCACGAGCAGCGATTTTTTCAGATCGTTCCTTGCAGCATAGATAGTAAAAGGAACTGGCAAGGCCATCGCAGTAATAAGTCCTAAAGGCGTATAGATCGTGGTAAACATTAGAACAAGAAAGATGCCGCTGATCAAAGCGCCTTCCAACATTGAACGAACATTGTTTTGCAAAGACATCCGCTCCTTGAATAAATGTATATGAAAAAAGGGGCACAAAGTGCCCCCTCTTTTTTTTAAGATTCAGTTGTGTATGGTAACAAAGCGATTTGACGAGCACGCTTGATCGCTCTAGTTAACTGACGCTGATACTTCGCAGAAGTTCCAGTCACACGGCGAGGAAGGATCTTCCCACGCTCGCTAACGAATTTCTTTAGCGTATCAATATCCTTATAGTCGATCTTCGTGATCTTATTCACAGTGAAGTAACACACCTTACGGCGCTTACCACGTTTTCCTCTTGGGGCTGCCATGCTATTCCCTCCTTCTCTAGGCTTTTTTCACAGATTAAAACGGCAAATCATCATCAGAGATATCTACAGTCTTGCTCTCATTAGCGAAGGGGTCATCTGTGCGATCAAATCCGCCGTAACCTCTGTTGGGGTTAGCTGCTGGCGGTGGGCTTGAGAATCCACTGCCGCCCTCTCTTCTTTCTCCTGCTGGAGATAAGAATTGGATGTTCTCTGCCACAACCTCCGTTACGTACACTCGCTTCCCTTCCTTATTATCATAAGAACGGGTCTGCAAGCGGCCATCTACACCAGTTTGAGATCCCTTCTTGAGATATTGGGCGCATAATTCTGCTGTTTGCCTCCAGGCCACAACATTAATGAAGTCTGCTTCCTTTTCTCCCTGAGCATTCTTAAACTGTCGA
>JBEQAI010000231.1:0-5964 GCA_041640415.1 Ammoniphilus sp.
GCTTATCCTGTCAGAAAGAGGCTCGTATTCGGACAGAATTGTGCTGTTTGGCGCTTATCTTGTCAGAAAGAGGCTCGTATTCGGACAGAATTGTGCTGTTTGCGGCTTACCCTGTCAGATTGAGGCTCGCATTCGGACAGACTTGAGCTGTTTGTGGCTTGAGCCTGTCAGAAAGAGGCTCGTATTTTAACAGCATCCAGCCTTCCTAGCTAACTTTGCCTGTGAATTACCCTGTTCTTTCTATTGTGATGTTGTGATACATTTGCGAATCGACGCTCGAAAAGACATGTGAAATTCAATTTTGCACCCCGTAACGGAACTCGTTAACAAACGGTCAGGGCCTTTTATTGCTAAAAAAAGACCCTCCTTAAAGTAATAGGATGGGTCTATGAGCTGTAGTTATTAACTTTGGTCTGATTCGGTAATCGTAGCCAGGATCATTCCTGCTAGGACAAACTCCCCCTGATTGACTTCGATGTTCAATGCGAGTCCGGTCACAGGAGCTTGAATCGGATGGGCAAGATTGTTGGCCTTCAGCATAAACAGCGGCTCACCTTCTTCGACGGTTTCTCCTGCTTGACGAAAGACCGCTTCAATCACGCCCTCGAAAGGAGCAATAACATCAAATTGGAAGACCAATCGACTCACCTCGTTCTAATTTTTCCTGTATTTCTTGGTATTTTCTGCTAATCGTGGATTGGCTGACTCCGAGCACCTTGGCAGACATGGAAGTCGTTTTATACTCATCCATGGCCATTTTGATTAGCTGTTCCTCGAGCGCTTTCGTCGCTTCCTTTAACGGCATGATTTTATGAATCCTTCTGGTGCGATCGCCCTTCACTTTTTTCAGGAGGGGAGAAATCTCATCAGACTCAATCAGTTCTTGATCCGAGGTGACGACAATGCGCTCTATGATATTTTGCAATTGACGTACGTTGCCAGGCCAGGAATAGGACTCCAGTATATCGAGTGCATCTTGAGATAATTGGTGATTTCGCTCATACTTTTCATTAAACTTCTGCAAAAAATGCAAGCTTAACAGTGGTATATCTTCTGGTCTTTCTCTGAGGGGAGGAATGTGTATCGGAATCACATTCAAGCGATAAAAGAGGTCTTCTCGGAAAAGGCCTTCTTCCACCATGTTTTCGAGATTTTTATTCGTTGCTGTAACAATTTGGACATCGACTTCTTCGACTTGGGTACCGCCGACCCGTATCACCTCACGCTCCTGGAGGACACGAAGCAGTTTCACTTGAAGATTCAAAGGCATTTCGCCCACCTCGTCCAAAAACAGGATCCCTCGATTGGCCATTTGAAAATAGCCGGGTTTGCCGCTTGCGTTGGCGCCTGTGAACGCTCCTTTTTCATAGCCAAATAGCTCGCTCTCCAGCAAGGCTTCAGGGATGGCACCACAATTCACTTTAATAAAAGGCTTCGTGCTTCGGGGCCCCATTTCGTGAATGGTTCGGGCAAATACTTCTTTACCGACTCCTGATTCACCTGTTAATAGAACGGTGGAGGAGACATTGGCCACCTTCTGAATATACTTCATCACTTTGTCTATGCTTTCACTCGCGTAAATGACTTGGCGGTTTCGGCTATAGCTTTTTTGATCTCTCAATTGTTCCAGTTCTTTTTTATATCTCTCGGTCATTTTCTTGACTTGAATTAATTCTTCTTTTAACATGACGGTTTCAGTGATGTCGCGAAGAGCGATGACAATTCTGCCTAACTTTCCCTCATCATTGAAGATAGGGTTGCCTACCGCTAACACATTTTTTCCTGATCGGCTTTCTTGCGTGACGGATATCTTTTTTCTGCGTTCAAGTACCATTTTCACAATGGCAGAAAAGAAGGTTCCTTCGTTTTCCAGTTCCATGAGATTAATTCCAATGAGCTGCTCTTTGTCCGTCTCCCAAAAGTCCTGAATCAGATTGCCGCTATAACGCAGTAATACCCCATTATGATCAACGACAAGGATCTCATCGTAGATCGAAGAGAGAATGGCTTGTAAGTCCGTATTTAAGTTTTTGACGTACTCGAGCTCCATCGCCAAGTTTTCAATATAGGGAAGGTCTTGCAAAATAATGAGGCTCCCCGTTATCTGGCCATGCTGGTCTCGGATGGGAGCGATATCGGTTAATACACCAATTCGTTCGTTCACAATAATATAATTCATCACGGTTTCACCGTGCTTGATCACGCTGTCGAACTTTTCTTGGTCGAGAATTTCTCCAATTCTTTTTTTGCGCAATTCTTCCGGGGTGGTTCTGATCATGCGAAGGGCCTCGGAGCTTGAATTCTCGATATTCCCTTCCGTATCCGTAATCACAATCCCCATTGGTATCGAATTGAGCAGGGAACGAATCCAATCGGTTCCCGTAGATTGATTCGTCAGTAGAAAATACAAAATATCTTCCCGCTTCAGGTATCCTTCCGCTTCGCCCTGAAGATTGGTAAGGATGACGACTTCTTCGCCGAAAACCTTAAAAAAATCGATCATATCCGCTTCTTTTTGGATAAAGGTGACTTTGGTATGCAAGGGGAGTTCACTAACTTTGACATTCATCCCCTGTATGTTATGGTCTAGGGAAGCCATCATATCCGTGTTTCGGATGTAGGCTATAATTTTCGAGCTGGAGGCGGGGTCTGTAATAAAGACGTAGGGCTCGTGCTGCTGAGACATAATCTCCCATACGTCATGGCCCGTACCATCCAGCGATAAGACAGGCGCTTTTCTTACAAACGAACTTGGAACCATAGGCTTCCTCCGGTGATTTAAGGATTTGGTCTGACTAATCCCATTATACTTCAAAACGGGACCTATGGAAAAACAAGAGGCTGATGAAACAGCCTCTTGTTTGATATTCTGGTTAGATCTTTACTTGGCCGAGGACCTTACGGAAAGCTGAAATGACTTGGTCAGCCTCTTCATAGCTAATGGTGAGTGGCGGCTCAATACGAATCGTTTTGGCATTGATCAGTGTACCTGCTACGAGAACGCCATGGTCGAATAACCCCTTCGACACTTCGTAGCCAATCTCATCATTATGGAATTCCACACCGATGAGCAACCCTTTGCCCCGAACTTCCATGACCTTGTCTGTGTAGGCTGCCGCGGCTTCGCGAAGGCCTTTCATCATATAATTTCCTAGCTCAGTTGCCCGTGCTGGAAGGTTTTCTTCGATGAGTATATTAAAGGTAGCAATGGCTGCTGCACAAGCCAGCGGGTTTCCACCGAAGGTTGTCGTTTGAATGAATGGGTTAGGGAAAAAGCTCTTAAAGACTTCTTCCGTTGCCACTACGGCACCAGCTGGGATCACACCGCCCCCGAATGCTTTAGCTAGGCACAGGATATCCGGAACCACATCATAGTGCTCCGCACAAAACATCTTTCCGGTTCTTCCCATTCCTGTCTGGACTTCATCAAAAATGAGAAGGGCCCCGAATTGGTTACATAAGTCTCGGACTTGCTTTAAATACCCTTCTGGAGGCAAGTTCACGCCGCCTTCTCCTTGAATCGGTTCCAAAATAATAGCGGCTACATCTTCGCCTACCAGTGCGCAGGATTCCATCGTTTTTCTCATCATATCGATGTCACCGAAAGGAACATGACGGAATCCAGGAATCATAGGGAGGAAGGGCTTACGGAATACGCCTTTCGCTGTAGCGGAAAGGGCCCCAAGACTTTTACCATGGAAAGCGCGTGTCGTGGCAATAAAGGTCGTGCGTCCTGTGTGCATTTTGGCAAGCTTCATGGCCGCTTCGACGGTCTCTGTTCCACTGTTGGCGAAATAAGAGTATTTTAGATCTCCTGGCGTAATGTCTGCTAGGATCTTGGCTAACATGGCGCGAAGGGGATCTAACAGATCTTGACTGTGCAATGGCTGGCGATTCATCTGACTCGTGACCGCTTTGATGACCTTCGGATGGCGATGGCCTACATTATAAATTCCAAAACCGCCTAGGCAATCAATATATTCTTTTCCGTTGACATCCATAAACGAGTTAGGACCCGCGTCTCTCCATTCGACAGCAGCAAATTGCCCATCCTTTGTTACGGACTTACGGTAAGCAAGGAACCCTGGATTGACATGATCCCGGAAATTATCGACCGTTTGTCTGGTGATCCATGCCGCTTCTTCTTTTGTAATCTCTTCTTTATCAATCAGGTTAAGCACCTGATTCGTATAAGCATATACCTCTGCATATTTCGTTTTTAAATCTTCTTTTACTTTAGGTTGACTAACCATCATAACCCTCCTGTTGTTTGTTTTGTAGTCGTTTATTTTTCAAACCAGCCAATCGGCTCGACTTGCAGATTAATGTTGATTTGCTTGACCTCTGTGAACTCATCATAGCCAAATGTTCCTAGTCCGCGTCCAATACCGCTCTGTTTGTAGCCCCCCCAAGGAGCCTCATTGTACGTAGGATGATAGCAATTTACCCACGTAATTCCAGCCCGCAGCTTTTTAATCACCCGCATCGCTTTGGCGCCGTCCGATGTAAAGACTCCTCCAGCCAATCCATAAACAGTATGATTGGCGAGGCGGATCGCATCCGCTTCATCCTTAAATTTTTGTACGGCGAGGAAGGGGCCGAAGATCTCTTCTTGCACGATTCGCATGTCGGGCGTGGTATCCGCGAAGATGGTCGGCTCCATGAAAAAGCCTTGATCCAGCCCTCCATCCTGTAGGCGATTGCCACCACAAACCAATCGTGCACCTTCTTGCTTGCCAATCTCCACATAAGAGAGAACCTTTTCCATATGAGCCTGACTGATTAATGGCCCCATCTCGGTTTGTGGATCGGTTCCCGGACCCACACGAATTTGCCGGGCTCGTTCCGCTAGGCGCTCTAGGAAACGATCATGTATGCTTTCTTCAAGCAGCAGTCGAGAGCCTGCTGCGCATACTTGGCCTTGGTTGGCATAAATCGCAAAGAGGGCATAGTCCACAGCTGTCTCAAAGTCAGCGTCAGCAAACACGATATTGGGGGACTTGCCTCCTAGCTCCAAGGAAATCTTCTTGATGTTACTCGTTGCGGCTTTCATAATGCTACGCCCGGTAGCGGTTCCACCGGTAAACGAGATTTTATCCACGTTCATATTCTCTGCCAGTTCATTCCCCACCGTTGCTCCTGGTCCCATCACCAAGTTCGCAACTCCCTTTGGGATCCCTACTTCTTGAAGAATTTCAAATAGCTTAATCGAGGTAACAGGGGTTACTTCGGATGGTTTAAAAACGATCGTATTGCCGGCTGCTAAGGCTGGAGCAATTTTCCATACTCCCATAAGTAAAGGATAGTTCCAAGGAACAATGAGCCCGCAGACTCCGACCGGTTCCCGGACCACCATCGCTTGCATGGGATCCGCCACATGATAGGTCTGGCCATCCGGCTTCGTGACCAGCCCTGCATAATAACGGAAGCAAGCGGCTGCATCGGCTACATCAAAGCGGGTTTCCCGTAAGGGCTTCCCATTGTCAAGCGTTTCTAAGTGAGCGATTTCTTCGGCTCTTTCTTCTAATTTGTCAGCCACTTTAAATAAGAAGGATGCTCTAGCAGCAGGGGAGAGGTCCGACCATACGCCGCTCTCAAATGTCTGTTTCGCGACCTCGATGGCATTTTGGGCATCTACAACATCCCCCTCGGCGGCTTCAGCAATGATTTGGCCGTTCGCAGGATTAATAATTTCTCTTGTCTTTCCGCTTTGTGCCTGAACCCATTCTCCATTAATAAACATGTTCAGTTGGATCAATGCTTAACAACTCCTTTAATTTTTCTGATTACCCCGCTCGCCTTAGTTAATATGCAAGATCGATGCCAACGTTCTGGATGCAAGAGTTTGGGAGTTGGATTGTGAAAAAGACAAAAGGACTATGCAAGGCTACATAACTATGCATTTTTGCATAACTCCAAGAGCATTCACTCCATGGCATAGTCCTTGCAAAGGTAAGAAGTTAG
>JBEQAI010000232.1:0-5935 GCA_041640415.1 Ammoniphilus sp.
TTTTGATCCTCAATTGCCATATTCTTCATCGTTCTCTTAACAAGATCAGCAATATTATTCCCGCAATCTGGACAGAATTTAATGGTAACCGCGTGTACCTTGCCACAAGAGTCGCATTCGATCAAATCCTTTAACAGCAATATCTTTATTTTTAAGTCATTCATCTGACGGTGAAGATGCTTGAGTGCATGAACTTGGGCTTGAATATGATTCTGGGTTTCCGGCTGTTCTAGCGTTGGATCCCGAAACACCTTTTCCCCAATAGATTGGTAGAGCCTATCGGCATCTCCTTCCAACTTTTTTAGTTGGGTGTTCATCTTGTTTGCTTCTATCGCGTCCTGAGATTTGCGGGTAGCCATGTCTAAAGTCCCTTTTACCTTATTAAAAAACCTCATAATACTTAACCTGCCTTCCGTTGCAGCAAAAGTTAGTTAAGTATATGAGGCAGAAAAGACCCACAGAACGCCTATGAAATGAAAAAAACCACTCAAGGAGTGGTTTATCTTCTTTTTTCACGCTTGCCAAGGTCGCTCATCTTGTCTTCACTGGACTTCATCCACTTTTTCATGAGTCCTTCAAAGTCATCCTTCTGAGGTGGTTGGAAATTACGTCCACCAGGACCACGATCTTCGCGTTTTCTAAACGGAGGACGATTGTTAGGCTTAGGCTCCTCATTGATTCGCATGGTTAAGGAGATTTTTCCGTCTGGTTTGATTTCAGTAACTTTCACCTTTACCTTGTCGTCCACTTTCAGAACTTGGTTGATATCTTGCACGTAAGAGGAAGAGATCTGTGAAATGTGAACAAGACCTTGCTTGTTATCGCCAAGGCTAACAAAGGCTCCAAATGACTGAACCCCAACAACTGTACCTTCGATAATGTTACCTACTTCAATCGTACTCAAAAAATGTTCCCCCTAAACTAATATGTACAATATAAAATATACATCAAAAATGGAATGAAATAAAGAGTCACACCGATAAAAAAATTGGAAACCGAGATCTTATCCTTTCCACTCACCAATTTGCTCTCCCATTTTCACTACCATACCCTCGTGAAGATGGTCAAGCCATTCTATTTTTCCTTGTTCAAAAACAAGGACAACCGTTGATCCAAATTCAAAGTATCCCAATTCTCCGCCGCGTTCCACATGGACCTTTGTAGGGAGCTGCCGATGCAAAATAGTACCCGCCTTTACATTTGTCGCCGCTTCTTTACTATAACCCACTTTCACACTTCCTACTACCGTTGCGCCTACCTTCACTACCCCTACTTTCCCTGCAGGCGACTCAATGAAGGTAACCAGACGTTCATTCATCGCAAAGAGGCCTTTTACCGCACGAACTCCGAAGGCATTCACCGGAAACAAGGTGCCTGGAAGATAACTGTAACTGGTTATGTCTCCTTCAACGGGAGCATGGATGCGATGGTAATCTCGAGGACTCAGATAGATGGTAATGAATCGACCCCCTTTAAACGTTGAGGCCTCTTCTTCTAGCAACCCCAGCAAGTTCCACACGGAATACGTTACCCCTTTGGCCTGAATCAACTGTCCCTCAGTAATCTCTCCGATAGCAGCCACTTTTCCGTCTGCGGGACTGACAATCGCTTGCGGGGAAGCCGCAATGGGACGAAGCTCTGGTTTTAGTTTACGCGTGAAGAATTCATTTAATGAACGATATTCACTCACGCTTTTTTCTGCTTCTTCTAAAGGAATGTTGAAAACCCGAGAGAATCTAGGTATAAAGCGTTTACTCACAGCGTGCTGGGCTAGGCGGCCCACGAATCTCGACAGAGCATGAGTGGGCATGATTCTCATAAGTTGCAACAAGATGTAATCTTTCATGATTTTCCTCCACCAGGCAGTTTTTCACATTACCCCTTATTTTAGTCCAAGGAGTTGTAAAAGCAAAGAAATTTCGTGTTATAGTATAAATAATGATGTCTACAAAGAGAGGAGAACAACCTTTGCCAGATCAACACCTCATATTCTCTATTGACCCCGGCGAACACATCGGGTATGCCGTGGCTTCCGATTCAAAGGTACTCGAAGCAGGGGTCATTACTGGAAAAACGGAGCTGGAACGATTCCATATTCTTTCTCAAAAGATAAATTCTTTCTGCCCCCATATTATTCTGATCGAAAACAGCTATAAGTATAAAAAAAAAGTAAGTCACATGCTAAAGTCCTTCCCCGAGGATCAGCGTCCCGCTATTTTCCTTAGAGACGCCAATCAGGTTCAGTTTCGCCTGTTCGGAAAGCCCTATGGAAAGTATGGAAAGGAAAAGACTCTTCACCGTCAACAGCGAAATAGGATGGTTCAGGAATATTTTGGAGAATTATTTGAAGTTCATGCGAATGATGCCCTCTTATTGATCATTGATTGGAACAATTCCCCGGCGCTTTGATTGCCACTTACATGGACCGGTGATATACTCTATTTGTTATAAACAAAAGTATGTTAGGATTTTCAAGGGGGAGCATATGCTTAAAAAAGGCCTATTAGTTACTGCCTTTCTTGCCGTGCAGCTTTTGATAACCGGCTGTGCTCAAGAAAAAGTAATGGACACTGAATTTATTCGATTACAAAATAAGGTCAAGGACCTAGAGACCGCCCAAAAGCAGAGAGATGACCAACTGGCTGACATGTCTCAACGTATGAGCAACATGGAGAACCAATTAACTAGCCAAGCAGAACAATTAGGTAAACTTGCAGAAAACACCAAACAAGGTGCGAGTTCAACCGTAGAGAAATTTCCCGTTGTGATTCAGGATGTGAAGCTGACATCAGAGAAAATGGATGCACAAGGAAGAATTTGGGGGCCCTTTAGCTTAAGCGTTACTGTCTACAATGGAACCGATCGCCCCATAACGGACAACCTCTCAGCCATTATGATGGAAGATCATCCTGAGAGCCGATCAGAGACCCCTAAGATCCAAACTTTTGTACAAAAGTTTGAGATTAAGCCAAATGAATCAAAGGTCATCACCTTTACCAATTTACCTGTTAACCAGCCTTCCAAACGGTTGAACGTCATCGTTAAGCTATTAGAGCAAACAAGAAGTGAGCACGGTACGCCTGGGAAAGCCACCTGGGTTATGGTACCGACCGTCATTTCTGCACCATAATAAGACTTATTACAACACAAAAGGGTGGCCCGCTAAAAACTATTGCTTTCCGGGACACCCTTTTTCTATTAGTAAAAAATAAGGCTCCTATCTTGGTTAACAGGAGCTTATTAAAATCCTACAATTTGGGCTTGTCTTCCATTTTTGACGAAGTCGTATTGGTAGTTGGCTTGTTCTTGCTTGACGCGAGATAGGATCCAGCCTTTTTGGTTCATACCATCTAGTTGTTCTGTAGACAGCAAGCCTTTAGTGACGATGTAGTGGTGTCCTCTGATTCTCTTGCCTATTAGAAATACTTGGTTCTCCATGATTTCAACACCCTTTGTCATGTTTTTGCCATAAACCCGTCAGTTATTTCGTCAGCATGCTGCAAACTTCTTCGTTATCTTTGTCCTTGTCTATAATTGTAAATAATTAGGATCAAAATTCCAACACAAATCGTTCGTTTTATTTCGACTGTATCTAACATTTTATTTTAAAATTCTTAACATTCACAGCTTATTTCCACATAGAAAAAGAAAGGAAAAGGGCGCACCCTCTTCCTTCTGCTTTTTTACTCCGTTTCTGTCGAAGCAGCAATTTGTGCTAACTTGTCGATTTCCTCTTCGATTTCCGCCTTGATTTCATTTACAATGTCAAAATTCATCGCGCCCACATAAATTTGCTCGAGATCATCGTGCAGAGCTTTTGCCCTAGCGAGATAGCTGATCGCCTCCTTCATCTTAGCGCTGTAGCGGTTGGAGATATCCTCTAGTTCAGCCGCATACTTTTCGTCTGTACCTGGAGAGATGGCTCGCTGATACATATCTACAATCTCATCATTTTCTCTTTCAGGGAAGTATTCGTGAGGGGCCGTGCTATCAAAAATCGCGATTCCAATTTCCCTGAGGATGACCATATCCAAGCTATTGGGGTCAAACCCGCAGTGATAGATCTCTACATCTAATCCGCGCTCTTCAGCGGCATTTGCAAGTTTTTTTAGCATCGTGGATTTCCCGGAGCCAGGACGTCCTTTAATAAAATATCGTTTGGCCACATCCTCGGTCAGGTTTGGGATAAAATCCACCGCCCCTTGCGGCGTTGCCGCACCAAGATAACGATGTCGAATATCCGATTTTTTGTGTAGAGAAATTTCTCCAAAGAATCGTTGGATTAATTCATTCGTTAAAAGGTTTGCTTGATTGAAATCCATATTCTCAATGTAGATTTTTTCCCATTCATCATGTATTCTTAACGCCTCTCCGAAAGTGGAGTAAGCCGTGTTAAAGGAGTCACTAATCTCAGAGGTAAGATTCAGTATTTCTTTCTTTTGAGAGGCGAGCTGACCGGCGTCCCAAGCAGCTCCCAGATTCACGTACTGTTCAATCGCTCCAGGCGCCTTCGGTTCTATCACATGTGGAGCTGTACCATCGACGATGCCAATCCCTATGGCTGGAATGATCACGCCATCAATGGAATCATTGTCGGAAGAGCAATGCAATAATTCTAGATCATAGCCCTGATCCGAAAACTTTTTTCCAATACTTTTCATTAATGAAGATTTTCCTGTTCCTGGTCCTCCTTTTAAAATGAAAAGACGCTCAAGCCCCTGAAGATTCGAATCATAAAAATGTCGGAAGCCTCGAGCTGTATTGCCTCCTGCATAGTAATTTTTTATTTTTCCAGCCATCCTAAACACTCCTCTTTATTTAGTGCAAACAGGTGAGCTCCTGTACGTACTTTTAGCTTATGCAGAGAAGGTAGGATGGGTGTTAGCCCAATGGCATACAAAAAGCCTTGAAGATCTATCTACTCTTCAAGGCTTCGCAGGTTAATGGATATGTTCGACATGACGGGATAGCTCTAAAACATCCCCGCCGCCTTCTGCTTTCACTGCATTGGCTGTTGCAACAGCCTTTACATTAGCTTTTAACAGGACGGTTGTCCGAATCAGTTCAGACTCGTCATCGATAGGATTAAAGTAACACACCAAGGTCTCGGATCCATCTATACGCTTGATGGAGGCCTCTTCAAGATAGCCCATAAAGTCCATGTTTTCGTTATAGCGAATATATAATAAGTCATCTTTATATTTTTCTTCCAACATTCGAGCCACTTCATGTCCATTGCGATATTCAACTTGCATGGTACCGAGATGCGAAAAGTTTTCAAATTCGTCTTCCCATAGCAAGTCATCAAGGTACAATTGCAGTTCTTGTTCCTCTAGAGTAGACAATTCTCTTTTCCTGAAAATCCTCATTTCCTCATCGGAAAAGGAAACATCCGCAATCTCTTCGCCATCACGTTCCAACGTGATGTCTAAGGAATTTAATCCGCTGTGGCCAACACGATAATCCCATTTCTTCAAATCATAAATAATAGAGGAAATTCCCATACGGAGCTGATCTTGATGCTGCAACACCTTCGCCTCCTCAGTTGGAATTATCCATCATTATTACCTTGTCAAGAGAACATTATGTATGTAAAAAAGTTCATAAAAAAAGCTCCTCCACTAAGGAGAAGCGAATAACTCTCAACCAACTAGGTATAGTTAATTGATACTTAAACTTTATCATATCGTTACTTTATTGTATAACAATAATTATTACCAATAATCCTATTCTTCCTGTTCATCAGTAGCTTCTTGATTTTCTTTTTCTTTCCCGAGGTTTAAGACCTCACCGCCAAGATGAATGTATACGTACGGTTCCGCTTCCTCATTTCCAACCACCGCTTGCTTCAGCCCAGAAATGAAATGAGTGGTTACATCGAGAAAATTCTGTTTTTCACCTTCGTCCTCAAGCTGTCCCAGTACATACAAGTCCC
>JBEQAI010000233.1:0-5862 GCA_041640415.1 Ammoniphilus sp.
ATAAGAGATTGGGCTATCGGTTAGAGGGATACCTGTTTCCCAAGACCTATGAAGTAAAGGAAGGAGCAACAGAAGCGGAAATCATCCAGCGTATGCTTGCTCAGTTTCAATCGGAGTGGGATCCAGCATGGTCAGAAGAGTTAAAACAAAAAGGCATGTCCATTCACGAGGCGGTCACTCTTGCTTCCATCGTAGAGCGAGAGGTTATGGTTGAAACCGAGCAAGCAAAGGTGGCAGGCGTTTATTTTAACCGTCTTGCAACGGATATGCTTCTTCAGGCCGATGCAACCGTACAGTATGCTTTAGGTAAACAAAAGGATATTGTCACTTATAAAGATCTTGAGCTTGATCATCCTTATAATACGTACCGGTATAAAGGATTGCCTCCAGGACCGATTGCTTCTCCCGGAAGGGCTGCCCTGCATTCGGTTGTGGAGCCCGAGAAGCATGGCTATTTCTTTTATGTGACAAAGAAAGATGGTTCGGGCGAACATTATTTTTCAGAAACCTACCAACAGCATTTAAAAAATATCGCATTGAGCAAAAGAGCTAACAAATAGCCTATACCTTCTCACTTATGTTAAGATAAGATCCAGTTATCAGGGTAAAAATGATTTGGGAGTTGTCCATATGATTACGAACGAACGTGTTAATGAGTATATAGAACAGCTTATTCCACCCAGAGATGAGCTGCTTCAAGTCTTGGAGCAAGAAGCTTCTGAAGAGCGCATTCCGATCATCCAGCTGCCGAGCATTCAATTTATTCGGACCCTGTTGTTGGCTTTCCAGCCAAAAAGAATTCTGGAAATCGGTACAGCTATCGGATATTCTACCATCTGGCTTGCTCAAGCTGCTCCACTGGCCAGAATCACGACAATGGAAATAGACAAGGAACGGATCACCCGTGCCTTGAGCAATTTTGATAAGGCCGGCATCCGCGAGCGAATTGAGATTATTGAAGGGGATGCAGCCGATGGGCTACCCGAGCATTATCGCTTTGATTGTTTGTTCTTAGATGCGGCCAAAGGCCAGTACAAGCACTACCTTGATTTGTATCTTCCCATGCTGGAGCCCGGGGGGATTGTTCTGTGCGATAACGTGCTTTTTAAGGGATTGGTGTCGGAAGAGACGGTAGATAACAAGCGGCTGGCCCCCATGGTGAAGAAAATTAATGATTTTAATGCCTACATCATGGGGCACGAGGCCTTAGATACGTCCCTTATCCCTATCGGAGATGGATTAATGTTTTCTGTAAAGAAAGGTGAATAGAAATGAGAAAACCTGAACTGTTGATTGCGGCTGGGAATTTAACCGAAGTAAAACAGTACTTGGAGGCGGGAGCGGATGCCATAACGGTCGGGACCGAACGCTATGGATTGCGTCTGCCAGGTACGATGACACTAGAGGAAATGCAGCAGGCGGCTGATCTAGTCCACGCGGGCGGCAAAAAGTTATACGCTTCGGTGAATGGGCTTCTTCACAATAATGAGCTGGAGGGATTAGAGGAGTATCTGGCTCAGTTGCATGAGATGGGAGTCGATGCCATTGAGTATGCGGATCCCGCTGTTCTGATGACGGCCAAACATACGATACCCAACATGCCGTTGCACTGGAATGCTGAAATTATAGCTACTAGCTTCCATACTATTGGATATTGGGCCACCAAGGGCATTCAGCGTGCCGTTTTATCCCGTGAGCTTAATATGGATGAAATTATGCAAATTAAAGAGGAGGCCTGCGACCTGGAAATCGAAGTGCAGGTACATGGCATGTCCTGTATCTTTCATTCCAAGCGGCCCTTGGTATCGTCCTACTTTCACCATCTAGGGAAAAATGCAGTCATTGAGGGAAAAGGGAAGGAGAGAGGTCTTTACCTGAAAGAAGAAAAACGGGAGGACATCTTTTATCCGGTTTATGAGGACGCGTGCGGCACACACATCATGAGTGCCGAAGATGTATGCATTTTGGATAACTTGGACGAATTGATGGAGGCAGGCATCCATAGCTTCAGGGTGGAAGGATTGCTGAAATCCATGGAATACAATGAGACGGTATTGCGGGTGTACCGTGAAGCTATCGATGCGTACGCAAAAGATGCAGACCTGTTCTTTGACCAGCTCGACACCTGGAAGGAGCGGCTAGAGGAAAAGCAGGATCCGAAAAGGCCCCTTACAACAGGATTTTATTATAAAGAATTGGTATTCTAAGTGAGGTGACTAGCTATGCCGGAAGTATTGGAAGAAAAAACAGCTCCCAAGCGAGGACCGATCCTAAAGAAGCCGGAGGTGTTGGCTCCCGCTGGCAGTTTGGAGAAGCTAAAGATCGCGGTTCATTATGGCGCCGATGCTGTCTACATTGGGGGACAGCAATTCAGCTTGAGGGCGAACGCGGATAATTATTCCTATGAAGAAATGAAAGAGGGTACGGATTTTGCCCATGCCCATGGCGCGAAGGTTTATGTTGCAGCCAACATTATTGCTCATAACGAGGATATGCAAGGTGTGGAGGAATTCTTTGCAAAGCTTTATGAAGTAGGGATAGATGCTGTCATTGTGGCCGACCCGGCACTCATTGAAGCATGCAAGAAAGGAGCCCCGAAGCTTGAAATTCACTTGAGCACCCAGGCCTCTACAACGAATTGGCAATCGGTCCAATTCTGGAAAGATGAAGGGATTGCCCGCGTGGTATTAGCTAGGGAGGTGTCTTTCGAAGAAATTCGCAAGATCAAGGAAAAAGTAGATGTGGAAATTGAGCAATTCATTCACGGTGCCATGTGTCCGGCTTATTCTGGCCGGTGTGTACTGTCCAACCATATGACAGCGAGGGATTCTAACCGCGGAGGATGCTGCCATTCCTGTCGCTGGAGCTATGATATGTACGAGAATCCGGAAGAAGCAAATCAACATGCAACTGTTTCCGGTGAGGGGGATAACCCATTCAGCTTTAGCTCCAAAGATTTAAGTATGATTGAACATATACCGGAGATTGTTGAATCTGGTATTGATTCTCTGAAAATTGAAGGGCGTATGAAGAGTGTCCACTATGTGGCTACTGTGGTTAATGCTTACAGACAGGCAATCGATGCGTATTGTGCCGATCCGGATCATTACCAATTGGATCCCCATTGGGTCGAAGAAATCCATAAGGCTGCGCATCGATCGACGACCACAGGGTTCTTCTACGATATCCCCGGTCCGGAGGATCATTTGTACGGAGAGGCTGAATCCTTAGCCGAATATGATTTCGCTGGGCTGGTATTGGATTATGATGCAGACAATCGCATCGCCACGATTCAGCAGAGAACGCACTTTAAGCTGGGGCAGGAAGTCGAATTTTTTGGCCCGGGGAATCGATTCTTCCGTCAGGCTATCCAGGAAATGTGGAATGATGAAGGCCAGGAGATCGAGAAGGCGCCCCACCCGCTTATGGTGGTCAAGATGAGAGTGGAACAGCCAGTCAGTGCGTGGGATATTATGAGGAAACATAAGTAATCTATTCGAATGAACCCCCCTTTTACCGGAAACAATGGGTAAAAATGGGGGTGTTTTTTGTGTCTAGCAAAAGAAGGATGTTTTTCACTTTATCCTTGCTTGTTGCCGCTTGGGGAGTGCTTATAAGCAGGTTAATGTGGATCCAGATTGTAGATGTCCACCAGTTCTCGAAACATGAGGTGAATCTCATTGAGGAAGCTGTTGCGCAGCGGAAGCAAGAAGTGACCCTGCATACTGGTCGTGGGGACATTATGGATCGGAACGGACAACCTCTGACAGGGAGTGAAAGAACAGGGGTTGCTGTTTTTCCTTTAGTCAGGGGCAATCTCGACAGAGAAAAGATAGCAAGGCTGGCGGAGCTAGTAGACCTGAGTGAAGACCAGCTGCATCATCTTATTCAACAGGTCAGGGTACCTACGTTTATTCGGGATAGGGAAGGAAAGATCATCGCATTAAATGAAACGAAGGCACAGGAAGTGGACCAGCTCTCCCTGCCTGGGATCGTATCTTTACCGATTACGGAGCGCTATCAGCCAGATGCTTTAGCCACTCAGTTAGTCGGATACATTAGTCAAAATCCTGAACGAATCCAGAAGGAATATGCTGAAGAGCTTAAAAGAGGAGAAATAACCAAAAGAACATTGATTGGGGCCTCAGGCTTGGAGCGCAGCTTTGAGCGTTTTCTGCAGGGAGTAGGACCTACAACAGTTTCTTATTTCGTTGATGCAAGAGGGAATCCGTTGAACGGATTAAAGTCAAAGATGGTGGAACAGGATAATCAATTCTATCCCTTGGCCATAAAAACTTCACTGAATAAAGATCTTCAGAAGCTAGTGGAAGAGTCTATGCTTCAGGAAGGAGTGGCCTTGGGGTCAGTGGTTGTACTGGATTCAAAATCACGGGAAGTTCTTGCCATGGCTAGTAAGCCAGACTTCCACCCGGGCAGCCGAATTGAGCTGGAGAATGGAAATTGGGTGAACCGTTCGATTAAGCAAATCGCACCGGGATCCGTTTTTAAGACGGTTGTCGCCGCTGCCGTTCTAGAGGAAGGCGTGGTGGAACCTGACGACATGTTCCATTGCGACGGCCACTATGGGAAATATGGGTTTTCTTGCTGGAAAGAGGGTGGGCACGGGGAAATCACATTTGCCGAGGCGTTTGCCCAATCCTGTAATATTGCTTTTGCTAAAGCGGCGATGCGATTGCAGCCGGGGGACTTGGAGAAATACGCAGATAAGCTCGGATTAACGCAGCAAGTAGGCTGGAATCAGTCTCCCTTTTTTAAGATGAACACCTTCCGCCAATTAGATGGGGAGGATCGAGGGCAAATTTTTTCCGCGCAAACCCCGCGCCATGACGAAGGGGTGCTTATCCAAACGGCAATCGGGCAGCGGGATGTGCAAATTACACCCTTGCAAGCCGCGAATATGATGGCCACCATTCTGGCTGGGGGAGAAAAGGAAGAAGTCAGGGTAGTGAAAGAGATTCGTTATAAAACAGGTTCTTTATTTCACTCCTTTGAAGCCCACCCAATCGAAGGAGAGCAGATTGACCGGTACACGGCTTACCAGCTTCGCAAGCTGATGGAATCGGTCGTAGAAAGCGGAACAGGTCAGGCCCTGCAAGATAGCATTTGGAAGCTAGCGGGAAAGACAGGTACCGCTCAGACAAATACAGGAAAGAACAATCAGTGGTTCGTTGGATATGGTCCGGTGGAAAATCCTCAATATGTGGTGGTTGCTGTTGCTGAGCAGGAGGCTAAGTCGGGAAGGAATAAGGTGATACCCGTGTTTAAGCGAATTATGGATGGATTAGCGGCGGAACAGCAAATTTCGAGTCACCAACTGCGCCCATAGGCATAACCTAAGAAAGAAAAGAAACTATGGGCTACGGCGGAGGAGATAGAATGATTCCATTTTTTACCCACACAAACAACATGTTCAATTTTCGTGTGAATAATATTGGTACGAACGGAACAATTGATTTTGGTAATGTTATTCATAAGGGTCATCAAGCCAATGATCAGACACAGTATGGACAGTGGCTAGCTTCAGATGGGGTAATCGCTAGTCCGGTCATAAATTTTAACCTAAATGTGTACAATGACGGGGATAGCGTCGACCAGGGCCAGGTCCAAATCTAATAGATGGAGGAATGTTGGGCCTAATGATTAAGATCAATATCAGCAATGTTAGGGTTAACTCCATCATTGCTCTGGGCTCACTCAACATCGGTAAAACTCTTTTCTATGGCAATAAGGCCAACACGACCTTTGTCGAATGTGAGACACCAGAAGAAGATGTGCAGACTCAAACTCTTATTATGGCTGAAGAAAACGAACAGAGTGTGTAAAAAAAGGGCTGCTCATATG
>JBEQAI010000234.1:0-5844 GCA_041640415.1 Ammoniphilus sp.
CACAATATTCATCATCATTTAGGTACTCAAGAGCTTCTTCTAACGACAAGCTTCTTGGTGTTTTTAACTTTACGGTATCATCCTTTGTGGCACTGCGCACATTGGTCGCATGCTTTTCCTTACATACGTTTACCACAAGATCGTTATCGCGATTGTGTTCACCGACAATCATACCTTCATATACGTTGGTTCCTGGATGGATAAACATTACGCCCCGGTCTTCAACGGAAAGCAATCCATAGGTGGTAGCAACGCCTGTCTCATGAGAAATGAGTACCCCTACGCGGCGTCCGCCTACTTGTGCTGCAATATAAGGCTGGTAGCTGTCAAAGGAATGATTGAGGATTCCGTACCCTTTGGTTAGGGTCATGAACTCGGTACGATATCCAATAAGTCCACGGGAAGGAATCAAGAATTCTAAGCGAACAGAACCAAATCCATTGTTGATCATATTCACCATTTCAGCCTTACGGTGGCCGAGTGACTCCATAACCGCCCCTGTAAATTCTTCAGGAACATCGATCACCAATCGCTCTGTTGGCTCCATTTTCTTTCCTTCGATTTCACGAATGATAACCTCAGGTTTAGAAACCAAGAGCTCGTAACCTTCTCTTCTCATCGTCTCGATCAAAATGGATAAGTGAAGCTCACCGCGTCCGGAAACCTCGAAGGAGTCTCCGCCTTCGGAGTCATCCACGCGGAGACTCACGTCTGTTTCAAGTTCTTGATACAGGCGATCTCTAATTTTTCTTGAAGTTACATGCTTCCCTTCTTTTCCTGCGAAAGGTCCGTTATTAATGGAAAAGGTCATTTTCAAAGTAGGCTCATCAATCTTAAGAAGCGGCAGAGCTTCGGGAGCTTCTACATCAGCGATGGTTTCCCCAACGTTGATATCGGATAGACCCGGTACAGCAACAAGATCCCCTGCTTTTGCTTCTTCAATTTCAATTCGCTTTAACCCAGAGAAACCGAACAGCTTGGCAATTCGAACTTGTTTAACAGATCCTTCACGTGTGATCTGAGCTACCATTTGTCCGCGGCGAATGGTACCGCGATGAATGCGTCCAATCCCAATTCGTCCCAAGTAATCGTTATAATCCAAGATAGTAGCTTGCATCTGAAGAGGTCCATCAATATCCACTTCAGGTGCAGGAATGTGGGAAATGATAGCATCAAATAAAGCTTCCATGTTCTCGTCTTGTCGAGTAGGATCTGTACTGGATGTACCGTTGATTCCTGATGCGTAAATCACTGGGAATTCCAATTGCTCATCATTGGCGTCTAGATCAATAAACAAATCGTAAACATCATTTACCACTTCTTCTGGACGGGCATTCTCACGGTCAATTTTATTGATAACGAGGATCGGTGTGAGATTTTGCTCTAAGGCTTTCTTTAATACGAAGCGAGTTTGTGGCATACAGCCTTCAAAAGCATCGACGACTAATAATACGCCGTCAACCATTTTCATGATTCGTTCAACTTCCCCTCCAAAGTCCGCGTGGCCAGGGGTATCTAAAATATTAATCGTATGGCCTTTGTAATTAACAGCTGTATTTTTGGCAAGGATCGTGATGCCACGCTCCCTCTCTAGATCGTTCGAATCCATCATCCGATCTTGGACTTGCTCATTGGAGCGAAAAATACCAGATTGCTGCAAGAGCTTGTCAACGAGTGTGGTTTTACCATGGTCAACGTGGGCGATGATGGCAATATTCCGTAAATCTTCTCTTTTCATTATGAAGTGTTCTCCTTTGGATCTCTACTTACTATAGAAAGTTTTACATTCAACCTACATATTATACACTATTTTATTGCAAACACCTAAAGGAATATATACGAATAGGTTAAGGGATTGTAAATGTTGCCAAGCATACCTCAATGAAGAGCGCTTCATACTAGTTGTAAGGGAGGCTGATTGTTATGCAAAGAGGGTTATTAATGCTCCTATTTGGAGGAGTGTTTCTTCTGTTGGGATTATTTATGATGCCTATGAAGCGTGTGAATCCAAAACAAAATTTGGTTGACAATCCGATTGGTTGGGGGCTGTTTGGCTTTGGTTTATCGAGCCTATTGGTAGGAATTACACAAGCGGCTAAAGAACGAGAGGAAATGGAAGTCGAAGTAAAGACAGTGGAGTATCCGGTTGAGAAAAGAGATATTAGGGAAGAAGAGGAAAAACCTTCTGTTCACTAAACAAAAGAGGCTCCTGTTTCTAGGGCCTCTTTTTCAATACCTAATATTCTACATTATTCCACGGGAAATAGTTCCTTACTTCGACTGTATTCTACAGCCCCTTTTCCAGCAGCATATCCTGTGGTAAAAGCAGCAGTAATATTAAAGCCGCCCGTATATCCGTGAATGTCCAAGACTTCTCCACAGAAAAAGAGTCCCTGAACGAATTTCGATTGCATGGTTTTAGGCTCAATTTCCTTCAGGTGGACTCCTCCACCCGTGACAAACGCTTCCTCGATGGAGAGCGTACCGTTAATTTGGATGGGTATTCCCTTAAGAAGTTTGATCAACCGATCAAAAGCTTCTTTAGGAAGGTGTGTTGCTACCGTATCCTCATCAATCTGACTCCATTCCAGAAGAACGGGAATTAACCGTTCGGGAAGGGAGCCTTTTAAGAGGTTCTTGAATAGTTTTTTTGGTTCAGCCACGATTTTTTCTTGGAGGTCATGGATTATCTCTGCAGGCTTTTTAAGAGGGAATAAGTCGATTTCAACCGTTACCTCTTTTACTTGGTGCTTTTTTAGGGCTTTCACTACATATTGACTGCATCGAAGAGCCGCAGGGCCTGATAAACCAAAGTGGGTAAAGATAAGATCTCCCTCGTGTTCGATGATTTTCTTTTTCTTTACAGGATCCAACACGGAAAGATGAATGCTTCGCAGGGAAAGTCCCTGGAGGGTCCGTTGGGTAATAAAGGGCTCTTTTGAGGTAAGAGGAACTTCTGTTGGATATAATTCCGTAATGGTGTGTCCTGCCTCTTGTGCCCATTGATACCCGTCGCCCGTGGACCCGGTATGGGGAACCGATTTTCCCCCTACCGCAATGATGACCGAATCGGAGGAGACGGTATTCCCGTTTTTTAACCGTACCCCTTTAACCTGTCCCTCTTCATACAGCACCCGATCCACAGGTGCGTTGGTCTGGATGTCAACTTGCAGGGATGTTATCTTATTAATTAGGGCTTGGACAACGTCCTTTGCCTTGTCGGAGACGGGGAACATGCGTCCGCGATCTTCTTCTTTTAGTTTAATGCCTAGACCTTCGAAAAAGTGAATGATATCTTGATTATTGAATATTGAAAAGGCACTATGCAAAAACCTACCATTGCCTGGAATATGCTTAATGATAAAGTCAACACTTCCTGCATTGGTTACGTTACATCTTCCACCGCCGGAGATGGCTAATTTTCTTCCTAGTTTATCTCCCTTATCTAGCAGGAGGACTCTGCCGCCAGCCTGTCCAGCAGAGACAGCTGCCATGAGTCCGGAAGGGCCACCCCCGATAATGATAACGTCATATTTCATAAGTGAATGCCATCCCTTTATTTTTTTCTCAAGCTTCCCAATTCGCTTACGATGGCCTCCATTTCATTAATGCTAAACCGTTCTTTACGCATAACCATCTCAAACAGGTCATGCAGGTCCTCATAAACATGAAGTTCAAAGGCATCCGGATTCATCACCGAGGTATTCGCCATCGTCAGCTTTTTTTGCAGTTCATTTAGCATATAAACCATATTTTCACGGCTCGGATTTTCTAGATTCATCATTATCATCTCCAATTGTTAGATCATATAGCAATAATTTTACCATATTGACAAGGGAATACTAATAATAAAATATAAGCTTAGAGAGTAAAGGGGGAGGCCCATGACAGATCATCCACAATTTTGGGGAGACAAACGCTATCATACTTGGAATTATCATTTAAGGCAGCTATTCGGAGAAAAGGTTTTTAAGGTGATGCTAGATGCCGGTTTCACCTGTCCGAATCGGGATGGAAGGGTAGCGATCGGCGGATGTACGTTCTGCAGTGCTAGGGGATCTGGAGATTTTGCAGGGTCCCGCAGAGATGACTTAAAAAAACAATTTCACGATATTGCGGAGCGGATGCATAAAAAGTGGCCGCAAGCCAAGTATATCGGCTATTTTCAGGCTTATACCAATACGTATGCACCGGTAGGAGAATTAAGGGAATGCTATGAAACGATTCTTGAAGAAGATGTCGTGGGTTTATCGATTGCCACGAGACCGGATTGCCTGCCTGATGATGTAGTGGAATACCTTGCAGAGATCAATCAGCGTACCTATCTGTGGGTGGAATTGGGCTTGCAAACGGTTCATGAGTCGACGGCTCAATTGATCAATAGAGCCCATGATTTTCAGACCTATGTAGATGCTGTGGAGAAACTCAGAAAGCATAATATCCGTGTTTGTTCTCATATTATCCTGGGTCTGCCGGGAGAAACCGAAGCCATGATGATGGAAACCGCTAAAGCGGTGGCAAAGCTACCGGTTCAAGGGATCAAGATCCACCTCTTGCATCTGCTAAAGAAAACGCCTCTCGTGAAGCTATGGGAGCAAGGTGGTCTCGAATTTTTGGATCAAGAAACTTATACGCGATTGGTTGTGGATATTCTTGAAATTTTGCCGCCGGACATGATTATTCACCGTTTAACAGGCGATGGTCCTCCAGATCTTTTAATAGGTCCGATGTGGAGTCGCAGGAAATGGGAAGTCTTGAACGGAATCGAACGGGAGCTTAGGCAACGGAATACATGGCAAGGGCGTTTGTGGACGAGCTAAGACAAAGGGCTGCCTCCGAGAGAACAATAGCTCCAGAGGTGCCCTTCTTCCGTTAAGATAATAACCGACTTTTAAATTGAAGCCATTCTTCCTCTGTTTCCATATTGGACACTTCATCATAAAGCTCATCGAGAACCTCATCATCGCTAAATGCAATAATGCGGTCTTCACCCGCAATCATGTTCTCCATTCGGGCAAGCTGCTCCATTTGCTTTCGATAAGGCGGGAGTAAGGGGGTTGATAAGGCAACCATCAACTTCCTTTCCATAGCCGGATCTCGTTCAATCTGTTGCTCGTAATGTTCAATATATTGTTCCTGTGTAAGAGGGCTAAAATCGTTTTTGGGCAATTCACCGATAAACAAAGCATAACGAAATTGCTCTAGGGCATGATCAAGTGACATTTTTGTGTTCCTTTCTTTAGGGGATTAGGTGTGATGAAATTAACACCATAACGGAAGAGGCTATGGTATAGTAACTAAGGCAATAGAGGCCTATACCCTTTTGATTATAATTAAAGCAATAACATATCTTCAAGAAAGAGGTCTTGGGATGATGATCGCGGATTCTATTACATTGTTATTAGAACAACACGAAAAAATTAGAACGTCGGCTAAAGAGGCGATGAGTTTACTTGAGCGGACGAAGGAGAACGCCTCAGCTGAGGATTATGGACTCCTCTTAGCAAAACTGATTACTCTTAAAGTTCTGCTTGTCGAGCACGGTAGGAAAGAAGAGGAGTTGATTGTTCCCATCTTGCAAGACATGTACCATCCTCAAGCGGAGATGGCTCGATATGTGGAAGATGAGCATAGCCATATGGAGGAGGAGCTCAAGGAAATTAAAAAGCATTTACGCGAGCATATCCTAAATCAACCCGAACGATTAGAAGAAGCCATTTATTCCAAAGCGAAGAACTTTCTCACCCAGACGATTACACATCTTTTTGAAGAAGAAAGCGGTCTGTTTCCCATGCTGAAAGGCTTCCTGTCACAAACCAAGAAGTAAAAAAAGATTCCTAAGTA
>JBEQAI010000235.1:0-5842 GCA_041640415.1 Ammoniphilus sp.
TAATATCCTGGTATATTGATTCAAAAAGCCATGTCCTATAACCAGCAGCCCTTTGATTCTTATTAATCCTCCCAAATACTCGAGGAAAATGGCATTCTCTCATGGATTGATATCCTCTATGGCGATTGCATATATAAAAAGAAGGCTTGATCACCAATGGATTAAGCCTTCTTCCTTTTATTATATGATATAAAGTTTTCGCCCCTGGCTAATCAATACTTATCAATGGTTGCCCCAAGTTTGGATGCCTCTAACTGAACTCATTCCGACAAATTTCCCCACATAACCATTATTTTATAACACGTATCTACAAGGGTTCATATACTACATTAGCCTATTTTATGGAGGTACCTTTATGTGGAGTCCAACTGCTGTACCAGGGCATTTTTCCGAAGATAGATCACGAAACATGCTTTTGCCACCTGAGCAATTTGCTGCGAAACCAGAAGCCCTTACAGAAAAAATGTTTATTGAGCGTTCCCTTACCGAGAATAAGTTCTGGCTTCGAATTATGAAGGAACATGCTATGTTTCTTGGAGAAGGAATGAGTAGAAATGACAAAGATTTAATTCAACAAACGGACCGCTTCTTCCACTTTTTTGAGCAACAGGAAAAAAGGGCACATCAATCTCCCCAATCCGTTGAAGCTATTCGAAAATTAAATGAAGACAGTATCCAACTCGTATACGGATTTAGAAATTTTAAAAGAAACCTCTTGCTGCTCATTATTAACTGTAAAATCAGCGGCTTTAATTTTCCGCTTCTCGTTGACCATATCGCTCGTGAAGCGGAGTATTTTATGAATAGTCTTCAAAAGTTTAACCAAGGTATTTTGGAACCTATTCAAGATGCTATCATTCATGAAAATATTTTTTGGCTTCGTATTATGATGGAACACTCTCGATTTATTTCAGGGTTATTAGACCAATCTGAAAGAAACTTAGTTACTGCAGCACGGCAGTTTGGGGATGACTTTGAAAATCTTCTAAACCAAGCACGGGACGTTGAATCTATGTTACTTAACAAGAAACCCACCTACCCAATAATCGGAAAAATGAATAAAGACAGCGAAAGTGCAACTGAAGAATTGAGGAACTTCAAGAAGACTGGACTGGAACTCATTAAAACATGTCAGATTAGAAATGTCATTAACCCACTGCTTGCTGACCATGTGGTACGGGAAGCTGAGCATTTCTTGTTCATGATAAGGATGCTCGAAGCCCGATTAAAACAGCAGCAAAAGAAGATTCAAAGTTCTCAATAACGATTGGCTAGATCAATAAATGAAAAGGGGTTGTTCCTGTGAAAAAAGTGGGCAAAGACGATGCGGTACGCGGTCTTGTACCTCATCATACGCACGGTTCAGTAGATTATACCTCGGTTGATCAAGGACATGTTCATCAGTGTCTCGATGTTACGTCACCTCCGATACCCACTCCAGATGGCGGGCATATCCACTACACTGAAGGTTGGGTCGTATTCGAAGATGGCCACACTCACTATTATAAAGCCTATTCAGGCCCAGCCATTCCTGTAGGGGAAGGCAGGCATGTACATTATTATGATTTCTATACTACAGAAGATGCAGGACACAAGCATCGGATCAGAGGGGTTGACCAGCCAGCCCCAGGTGACCGTTAAAGAAAACTAGGCTGGCGCCAAGCCTTAAAAGGTGCAGGCGCCAGCCTAGTTGCACTTATACAGATAATGAATTCTAGATATTTTATAAATTCTAATCTGCTAAATTTGGACACTTGCCCATTACCGCTACCTCCTTTTAACCATAGATTATGGATGTAAAGGGGTGAAGATTTTGACGAAAATTGTGACCATTAAATCATTAAGTGACTTAAAACCACACCGTTCTGTTTTTGTCAGTCGCTCATTGGAAGAAAATCGTTTTTGGCTGCGCATCATGATGGAACATGCATTTTTTCTTCGATTAGGCTTCCCAGCAACTGCTACGAAATTAATTAGGCAAGCAAGAGATTTTCAAGATATCTTTGAACGCCAGTTAGAACGAGCACTTCGAACACCTCCTGAACCAAGACTCGTTCGCCAGCTTAACAACGACAGTATCGTCCTAACAAGAAGAATTGCTGATTTTAAACAACGGGTACTAAATGATATTGTGACTTGTCGCATCCGGGGGTTCAATTTTCCTCTCCTCGTTGACCACATTCGTAGAGAAGCCCAATATTTTCTTCAAACACTTAAGAATTTGAATCAAGGGGTTGTAAAACCCGTTCGTGATGAAATCATTGACGAAAACGTGTTCTTCCTCCGAATTATGGCAGAGCATTCAAAGTTTATTGCCCATCTACTTGACCCTACTGAGAGAAGGTTAATCCTACAGGCAGATCAATTCGGACGAAAGTTCGACCAGCTCCTTGTTCAAGCGAGACACATCGAACTTCCCAATCGCCAAACAGCACTTAATGCTCTCGAAACTGTCGAAACCGCCACGACGCAATTACGCAACTTTAAACGCCAAGCGACAAGGCTGATTGAACAATGCGAAATCCGTAGTCTAATCCATCCGAGATTAGCGGCTCACGTGACAAGAGAAGCTAACAAATTCCTCTCTATCATTGAGCGATTAGAGGAGAGAGTAAGCTAAAAAAGATGGCTGGGGGCCATGAACTCCCAGCCATCTTTTTTCGTTTTCTTTTCATTTCTATTTAGCTTTCTCCTTTATCTTGAGTATTTTACTAAGGTTCATTTTATTACCTTTCTGTTCACATCTGTTTTTCTTAATGCTTTCAGCTGCCACGGTAGCCAGTACGCATAAATGACAAAATATACGGGTAAAGACCACCACGTTCTCCATCCCTTTAACTTCATGTATCCAACTTGCACCAATACCCATTCAAAGAAAAAAGAGATCAATACAAATAAGGCAACATATCGCCATCTCTTTTCCCCGGTATAATAATTAGAAAATATGACTGCGAGACATGAAGGAATAAAAGCTAAGCTAATCAAGTCTCCAATCCCTTCGACTTGGGGGTCACTCCCCAAATCAAATACATCAAAGTAAGTTGACATAAAAGTTACATCTACGACCATTGTTACATAACCAACTACTCCGAAAATAAAGTACATCTCACGTTTGCTGAATCGCTTTGGCATTAACAACATAAATAGAAATACAACCAAGGCGAACAGAAACACCCACCATATGCCTTGTGAATCTAAATCCAAATTCTGAATAAATGTATCTATATTAATCACGCTTTCTATACAGGTATCATTGTGAGTCGGGTATAGTTTATGTAACCATTTACCATTTATTCAAGGCGTTTAAATCATAGATAAGGAAACGGTTACCGATCCATGTTTCTTATTCCCCATCACCCTCTGCGGCATCAGTTGCCTCTTTAGCGAAGCAATTATCATCAAGGTGATTTCCCCAGTTGAGATTAGGCCTCGCAGGTGAAAACTGTTCCACTGAACCTTCGAAGCCAAATCCTGAGCCTATAGATGTGTTGTTATTAGGTGGAATATTATTTCTGAACAATAAACGAATGCTCCAAAAAATTAACAAAACTAAAAACCCCCATACAATAGCGATCATCTCACATCCTTTCTTAGTCGATTTTACGCCTAAAACCCTTCCAATAGACTAGGTGTCCTAGGAATTGATACTATGCACCATTACTACAATACACAACTGTTAATTGGATACTCGTAACCGTTTGATACCCTTACTTTCTCCATATAGTCGCAACAAGGCAGGGTAAATCTGTCAATCTCCGCCTGCGTTCTCCTATTTCCGAAGTATAGGATGGCGAACATTAATAAAATGGAGGTCGGAGCGATTATCGTAAGACCATCCATGATTAACTGTCCTAAATCTAGACCGAATCCTCCTACAAATCCGTAAATGATAGGTATAATCGCTAAAGCAGTAAAGGGAGAAAGACGTTTCGTTATAAAATTTTATGGCGCAGGATGATTGTTGAGTATTTTTGGGACACTAGCCCTAGGAGGTGAAGCAAAAATGACAGGACGTAATAATCATCCGAAGAACGACGGGCCAGCTTCAAACCCATCCCGCTTAGATCAATTTGGCGAAAAAATGGCTGAAAACGACACACCTACAAAGCAAGACAAGAAAAAAGTATTTGGTAAACGGTAAGCATTCATCCAATACTAAGGCTCTCTCGGTACGTTGTCCGAGGGAGCGAATACGTATTCCCCCTGTTTGAGTACCAGTCAGAATCAACTTTATTTCCGCACAAATAAGGGAGCAACCCTAATGCCCCCACCCTCTAAGTACTCGTTAGCTCAATCTCTAGCTTTTATTTTTCGCTCGCCTAAAATTAAGAAAGAATCTAAACTTCTTTGTTGCCACTTCCTCTTCATTAGTTGCTTCAACCTGCCTTTTCTCCAAAAAAACAAAGGTATTAAATATCCACTTTGAAAGTAAGATGATCGGAACATAAGCAAACACATATAACTCTAGAAAATTAAGTCCTTTGTGCAACCGGAACAAATCTAGATAATTCATCAAGGGTTTAATTAAAAATGCAAAGCCAGCACCTAGTATCAAAGCATATAGGTAGTAGTTTTTATTACTTCGGGTAGTCCACTGATAAAGCAAGATGAAAACCACAGGGATAAGCGATGAATCCAGCCCCAACGTAACAGGCAAAAAAGGAACTAGATAATAAGGGTACTGCCAATAGCCCAGATTTACACCCGTGATGTCGACAAATGTTGTGACCATGTGGACGCAAAAACCAAAGAATCCTAACACAAAGAGACGTGAACGATCAATCTTAATATATAACACAACAAGAGGAATGATTAACATCGCAAGCGCAAGCCAAAATTGCCACGAATCAAACCAGTTAAATCTAGTCCAGTAACCAATTAAGGTATCGGTAAGTTGCTCTCGCTGTTGATAAGCCTTAGTAAGATAGTCGTTTTTGGACAATTTTTATCCCTCCTTACCAAAGTTTCTCCATTTATTATTACGAGTATGAATCAACGAAGCTCAATTATGGATAAAAAAAGAACTCACCGGATGGAATACAGGATCTTTCCCTGCCTTCCACTGAACTTTCCGTTACTATCCCAATAACTCCACCATTGGCTAGGTTAATGACTTCTCTTGATTTACCGGTTTTACTTTCCATCCACCATCTAACATTTGATTGGAATGAAATCCGTACATATCCCGAAGCATATACAAGTAAAAGCGATTTTCGGCACGTTGAAACTGTTTTCATGAAATTTTATGCGTATAGCCAAGTTGAAAATGTTCCTGTATAATTCACAACTAGGTACAACGGCTCCGACTTTTCTGAGAGAGGAAAGTCATTTTTTAAATAAAACTTAATAGGAAGAGGTTGGTTTATGAACTTCAAACAAGAATGGTTTTCCAACATTCGAGGTGACGTACTGGCAGGAATAACAGTGGCGCTTGCTTTGATTCCGGAGGCTATTGCGTTTTCCATCATTGCAGGAGTAGACCCCATGGTGGGTCTATACGCATCATTCTGTATTGCGGTGGTCATCGCTTTTGTGGGTGGGCGTCCGGCGATGATTTCAGCAGCAACAGGAGCAATGGCTCTACTCATGGTCAACCTTGTAAAGGAACATGGTCTAGAGTATTTACTTGCGGCTACCGTGTTAACCGGGGTTATCCAGCTTATTCTTGGCTTCTTAAAAGTGGGTAAATTTATTACTTTCGTGCCTCACTCTGTTATGATTGGATTCGTGAATGCATTAGCGATTCTCATCTTTATGGCACAGTTGCCACACTTTGTTGGAGAGTCTTGGCAGATGTATGTCATGGTAGCAGCAACCCTGGCTATTATTTATATCTTGCCAC